>CABUOE010000065.1 GCA_902493155.1 uncultured Eubacteriales bacterium | reverse complement strand
TAAAGTTAAAGGAACTGAGAATTTTACCGAGACCTTAAAATCCGTTCCCGCTGTATTCCCGGCGCTGATGCGCAGTGAGAAGATCGCCCACCGGGCGGCGAAAGCTGGTATGTGCTATCCCGATGTGGAAGGCGCTTTTGAAGATCTGGAAAACGAGGTCGGCGAGTTGTGGGAGTCCATCGAGGAGGGCGACCGCGACCACATGGAGGAAGAACTGGGCGACCTGCTTTTTTCCTGTACCAATGTGGCGGAGAAGCTGAAACTCGATGCCGAACAGGCCCTGAGCCGTTCCTGTGAGAAATTTATCGCCCGATTTGAAAAGGTGGAGCAGCTGGCGCAGGAGCAAGGCATCCAGATGGAGACGGCTGAACTCGATACTTTAAACCGCCTTTGGAAAAAGGCAAAGGAACAGTTAATCTAGGTGCAAACCTTGGATATTAAAAAATAATGGAGGTCTTTTATTATGACTAAAACAGAATTGATCAGTGTAGTCGCTGAAAAAACCGGTTTTTCCAAGAAAGATGCTGACAAAGCAGTTGCTGCAGTTCTCGACAGCATTTCCGAAGCTCTGGCTGGCGGCGAGAAAATCCAGCTTGTAGGTTTTGGTACATTTGAAGTTCGCGATCGCGCTGCTCGTGAGGGTAAAAATCCTGCTACCGGCGAGAAGATCACCATCGCTGCTACCAAAGTTCCCGCTTTCAAAGCTGGCAAGGCTCTGAAAGAAGCAGTTGCGAAATAAATATTATTTCAAATGCTATCAAAATCCTGTACCGTTTTTTCCGGTATAGGATTTTGTTTTTTTGTGGGTAACCTGATAAAAGGCCCGATTTCTATAAAAACGAAAGGAAATTACCGTTATGAGACTGGATAAATATTTAAAAGTCACCCGCCTGATTAAGCGCCGCACCATTGCCAATGAAGCCTGCGACGCCGGGAGGATTTTGGTCAATGGCATCGAGGCAAGAGCCTCCTACAACGTTAAGGTGGGGGACAAGATTACCATCAACATGGGGAAACCTCTTACGGTTAAGGTACTCAACGTATCGGAATACGCCACCAAGGAAACCGCCTCCGACCAGTACGCGGTGGTCGAAGAATAGGGCATATTTGTCCGCTCCATGGAATATAGTGTATCAAGGCTTTTGGAAAGGGGAAACTGCGGAGTCCCGGGCTGATGGAAGGGATTCATGCTTATCCACTGGCTGGGAATTCCCGGCGGCTCGTTTTCGGAAGGCTTTTTTAACCGAATTACACTGGCTTTAAATGGAGTGACGAAATGATGCAAGAAGTAAAATCCCTGAAACTGCCCCACAACATCATCATGGAAGACCGGAAGCGGCTTTCAGTTTCCGGCGTCCAGGACGTGGACTGTTTTGACGAAACTTTAGTGATCCTTTTTACCAACATGGGAAAGCTGACAGTGCGGGGGAACAACCTACATGTCAATTCCTTCAACGTGGATGAGGGCGATTTTTCCATGGAAGGGGAAATTGATTCCTTGGAATATTCCTCTGAGGAAAAGGCGAGGGGAACCTCCTTCCTTTCCAAGCTGTTCAAATAATGCGATTTCGCTATGCCGTATGCAAATGACATCCTGAGCAGTATGAGCTGTTTACATCGCTCTTGGCGACAGGATTCGTGCAACGGGACGTTTGTCATTTTGATCAGCAATGGAGGGGTTTTTGTGACGGTTGCAGAAGAGACTTTGATTTTTCTCTATTCCTGCCTGCTGGGCTGCGGACTGGCAGTTATCTACGACGTGTTCCGCATTCTACGGCTTGCTTTTCCGGGCGGCAAGGTCATAGTGTTTATCGAGGACGGCATTTTTATCGTCATCGCCACCTTGGCCACCTTTATTTTCTGCGTCAATTTCTGCAATGGGTATTTCCGCGTTTTTGTGGCCATTGGGGAGATTTTGGGGTTTATCATCTATTACTTTACCGTGGGCATTTTGGTGTTTAAAGCGGCAAAATCTATCATTCGCGGCGTGAAGGCAGTACTGCGGTTCCTGTACAAGATCTTTGTCAAACCAGTGGTGCGGTTTTTTAAGTACATATGTACGAAATTCAAAAAACTATTTAAGCATATTTCACAAAAATCACCGAAGGGCTTTTTTGCGTCAAAGTTTCACTTGAAACGCCATGGCAAGATGATGTATAATGAAACTAATCAGCAAGGAACAGACCGTGTTGGGGAGAGTGAAGCAAACTGTGAAACGCAAGAAGAGCAAGGTTAACCGTATCGTCAATGTTGCTATCGTCGCTATGTGCTGTTATTTGGCTGGCTCTTGTGTCGTCCTGTTTATGGATCAGGCTGCCCTCAAAAGCAAAACAGAAGCTGTGAACCAGCAGTGCGAGGAGCAGAAAATTCTCAACGATGAGATGCAAGGCCTAATCGATCAGGGTTCCGACAAAGAATTTATCGTCAAGATGGCCCGGGAAAAGCTGGGGCTTATATTCCCGGATGAACGGGTTTTCTTCAATACATCCGGCAACCAATAGTTTTGATATATTTAAGGAGGCACATAAGACTTTTATGCAGCTTGAAGTAGGAAAAATTTACGAAGGCAAAGTAACCGGCATTACAAAATTCGGCGCTTTTGTAGAAATTGAACCCGGAACCACCGGAATGGTTCACATCTCCGAAGTGGCGGCGACCTTTGTAAAAGAGATTTCCGATTTTATCACTCAGGGCCAGATGGTTAAGGTCAAGGTGATGAATATCGCAGAGGACGGAAAAATCAGTTTGTCGATGAAACGCGCGGTGGACACGCCTCCGCCCGCTCCGCGCAGCCAAAACCGTCCCCCTCGGTCCGGCGGTTTCAACAATAACAATAATCGTGGGGGGAATGGCGGCCAAAGCAGCCCAAACCGGTTTGACCGTGCCCCGCAGGAATATGCTCCTCGCCAGGAGGGAAGCAAGTCTTTTGAAGATATGCTCAGCAAGTTTATGCAAAAGAGCGACGAGAAGATTTCCGACCTGAAAAAAGCCACCGACAACCGCCGGGGCTCCTACCAGAAAAAAAGATAAATTTTGCCCCGCAGATGGTAAATCTGCGGGGCTTTTATATGCCTGGAGTGTGGAGACGGTAATTTAGAATCAGCAAAGCTCTCCCAAATCTGAACGATTAATGTTAACACATGGGAAAGAGTTTGAAAAAAAGAGCGAAAGCGCTACTGCTTTCGCTCTTTGCCGGTTACAAGATTGCCTTGACAGCCAGGATGACGAGGATGGTTCCCCCGAAAATTTCAGCTTTGCTGCCCAGCAGGTCGCCGAATTTGCGCCCAAGACAGAAGGCTAAGAAGCTGAGTATAAAGGTAGTGGCTGCGATGAGGGACGAAGCGAAATAGATGTTCACATTCATGGCGCAGAAGCCGATTCCCACGGCGAAAGCGTCGATGCTGGTAGCGACCGCTTGGAAAAAAATCAGCTTTAGTGACAGTACCCGTTCTTTCGCCTCTTCTTTGTCGCCCTTGAAGCCGTCGTAAATCATTTTTCCGCCGATAAATCCCAAAATCAGCAGGATCAAAAGCTCGGCATAGCAGTCGATGTACTTTGCGAATAAAGTACCGGTAAAGAAACCCAAAAGCGGCATCATTCCCTGGAACAAACCGAAAAACAAAGGGGCCAGTGGCCATCTCCTTTTGGGCAGCGCCCTGTATACCATGCCGTTAGACATGGAAACGGCCACAGCGTCCATGCTGAGGCCGATACCGACTAAGATAATTTCAATCAGGCTCATAGCATCGATACCTTTCTTCGTAAGTTGAGCTGCCGCCATTCTTGTGGCAGCTCAAAGACCCAAACAGGCCCTAAAGCATCCTATGAGCGAACGTTTTGCTATATGCGGGTATCCAATAATTCGACGTATTTGTCGTGAAACTCCTTGAATGTGCCGTTATCGAGGGCTTCGCGGATGCGCTCCATCAGCGTATTGTAAAAGTAGAGGTTGTGCATGACGGCCAGGCGCATGGCAAGCAGTTCATTTGCCTTAAAGAGGTGCCGCAGGTACGCCCTTGAATGGCACTGGCAGGTGGGGCAGCCGCAGTCGGGATCGATGGGGCTTAAATCCTCGGCGTATTTGGCGTTCATGATGTTGCGGATGCCGCTCCAGGTGTTTAAATGCCCGTGGCGGGCGTTGCGGCTGGGCATGACGCAGTCAAAAAGGTCAACGCCACGGGATACCGCCTCGATGATGTTGCCGGGGGTCCCGACGCCCATCAGGTAGCGGGGCTTGTCTTTTGGCATGTGAGGCTCTACGGCGGAGATGATGCGGTACATATCCTCTGCCGGTTCTCCTACGGCGAGGCCGCCGATGGCGTAGCCGTCCAGATTGAGCTCTGCGATCTCTTTCATATGCTCCACCCGCAGGTCGTCGTAGACGCAGCCCTGGTTGATGCCGAAAAGCATCTGATGGGGGTTAATGGTGTCGGGCAGGGAATTTAAGCGTTCCATTTCCTCCTTGCAGCGAATAAGCCAGCGGGTGGTACGGGCGCAGGAACGGGCAGAATACTCCCGGGTGGAGGGGTTCTCAACGCACTCGTCGAAAGCCATGGCGATGGTGGAGCCCAGGTTTGATTGGATCTGCATGCTGATTTCCGGGCTCATAAAGATGCGTTTGCCGTCCACGTGAGAGCTGAAGGTGACGCCTTCCTCATTGATTTTCCGAAGCTGGGCCAGGGAAAACACCTGGAACCCGCCGCTGTCTGTGAGGATGGGTTTCTCCCATCCCATAAATTTGTGGAGGCCGCCCAGACGCTTGATGAGTTCGTCGCCGGGGCGGACATGGAGATGATAGGTATTGCAGAGTTCCACCTGGCATTTTAAGTCCACAAGGTCGTAAGAGGAAATTCCTCCCTTGATGGCGGCGGAAGTGCCGACATTCATAAAAGCGGGGGTTTCAACGGTCCCGTGAACGGTTTCAAAGCGGCCGCGGCGTGCCGTGCCTTCATTTTTTATCAATTGATACATGGGTCACCTCAAAAGTTTTTTTGTCTTCTATAGTGGGATATAAAAAGCAGGTTTTATTGACTATTATACATTTTTGTTGCTCATTTTTCAACACTGAATTATTTATGCCTTGTAAATAACCCATACTTCATACCATTCTTAAAAAGAATTGGAGCAATTTTTCTTTGGTTGACAATATTTTGGAGTAAGTTACGAGGGATGTGGGGTCGATGCAGCGTATATGCTTTTCCTAGTCAACAAACCGGCTGTCCAATCATTTTCCACTATAATAAAGTAGTACTTTCAATAAAGAAAGTCTAGTCATAGAATCAGGCAGTTGGAAAAAGGATGCTAGAATAGCGGAGGTTTTTTGCTGAACTGCAAATGTTAAAGTCAAGGGGCCTTATGAAATCGCACTGATATAATCATCATATAAAAGGTGTAAAATAATTCCATTTTTGACTAAAGGAAGTAAAGATTATGCGCAAAACATCAAAATAAAATCATAATAGTAAAAAACGGACTATTTTGATTAAAAAAATATTATCTATAATGAAGATAACCCATGGAGATGATGAGAAAGAGTAGGAGATTTTTATTTATTAATCAGTTAGAAGGAGAAAGGAGAAATTACAATGTTTGCGAAGTTTTTCAAGCGACGATTAACTTCCGGGTTATGTTTTGTGCTGGCAGCTACCTTTGCTATAAGCAGCTTGCCAGTCGGAATGATGGGAGGCGGAGACGTTGCCGCTGCACCGATCGAGGCCAACTACGCGCCAAAGGCAACGTATACGTCAGTGGTGGGGAATATTCACGACTACAATGACCCCAACAACACTAAACTGACCGACGGCATATATGCAGAGGATACCTACTGCAATAAGCTGTTTGGTTTTACCCCAAAGTCGATTAATACCGGTTATATCACTTTTGATTTCGGTGAGGAGATGGACTTGACCCGAATCGTACTGTCCGGATTTGAAAAGAAAAGTTACGCTATTGTCCCTTGCCCGGAAATCTCTTTTGAGTACTTCGACGAGGAGAAGGGGGACTGGGTCTCCGCTGTAGCTTGGACCAATACCTCTCATTTTACAGGAGAAGACAAGGATGGTCCCGGTAGAGGTTTTGGAACCTACAGAGATGAGCATGAAGTAAATGTTACCGCTTCTCAGGTCCGCTTTGCTTTTAAAGGCATGGGAGGCGGATGGCTCTTCTATGATGAGATCGAGCTGTGGGGCCCCGTCGATGAGTCGATTCCTACTGTGCCGGTTTTGGAAAAGGATTTGGGCCAAGAGACTTCGGTTGCAGTAGGTGGAACGACGACTTTGTCCGTTGCCATGAGGCCCATGGAGTACGGTGAGGGAATCATTACCTGCGATTGGTACAAAGACGGCCAAAAGATCGAGGGAGTGAATTCCCCTGACCTGGTGATTTCCAACGCCACCAAAGAGGACGCGGGCGCATATCACGTAGAGGTAACTAACACCAAGGGCGAACGCTTTGAAACGGTGGCCAGCCGCACCTGTTCTTTGGTGGTTGTGGAAAGTTCCGGCAACAACCTGCTGCAAGGCATTCCCTTTGCTACGGCTATGACCTATGGCGACGCCAATTTAGGTAAAGGAAACTACATCGAACGCGATATTGGGACGCCGGCAGAAAATATTCTGACCGACGGTTTGAAATCGGGCGGAGACATCAGTAGTATTCGTACCGGATACTATAACCGGAATATAGGAAAACTGAGTTACGCCGATTTTACTTTTGATTTGGGAGAGTCCAAGCAGTTTGAACAGCTGAACCTGAGTACTCTGGGTGGAGCGTCCGGTATCGGCAAGCCCAGCCGCTTCCAGGTTTTTGTCTCTAATAGCACCGGCTCCGAAATCAAGTGGAAGCTGATCCATGATGTGGAGACGCCTGCAGATGCTCCCAATGTCTATGAATACATCTATAAGAGCAATGGCGCCAAGGTGACCGCCCGGTATGTGAAGATCCATGTATATTTTAATACAAAAGATAACTGGGTCGGTTTAGATGAAATCGAACTTCTCAGTGAACCGGACGGCAGGGAACCGGACGGCGTATTTGCCACCGGCAGCTATGTTCCCCCTGAAAGGGAGAACATGCTCTCCTGGGAGAAAAACTATACCGTCAACAAACAGTCCGCCGACGACCCCGACCTGACCGCGTTGACCGACGGCGTACTGGGCGACGAGCTGGGCAATAAATGGGTCAATTATCCGGCGTCCAGTGGCAATTTGGAAGTGGTCGTCGACCTGGAGGAGCCCATGACTTTCGAGCAGGTAGACGTGAACCTCATCAACTACCTGGAGGGCGAAGCCAGATGGCCTGAGTGGGTTAAGATGGAATGCTCCAACGATAAATCCAACTGGACGCTGCTGGATCAGAGAAACCTGGGAACGCCGTCTGCGGAGGATACCGAGGTCGCTCGCGTACAGGTTGTCCCTGCACAGCCCGCGACCGCCCGCTATGTTCGGCTGACAGTGCCCAACAGCGGCCCCATTGCGTTGGATGAACTGATCGTGCTGAAACTGAAAACAGCAATCGTGTCCCCCGAGGATCCCAATGTGACTGTTGACCCCAACAATTTGGCTTATGGCCGTCCTTATACGCCGGCTTGGCCTGTCAATTCCACTTATCCTGATGACAACAACGAATTGACCAACGGCAAAAGAGCCCGGTTAGCGTATACCGACCCAGAGTGGGCGGGCTTTCATATGCAGGACGGTGCAAACCTGGGACTAGATGATTTTTATATCACCGTGGACTTGGGTTCGGTTCAGAGCTTTGAGCAGGTCAAGGTGGGAAATTTAAGGGAAAAATCCCCGGGCATTCCAGCGATTACAGGCGCCAAAGTGGAGTACTCGTCCGATGCCCAGAAGTGGACCGTTTTGTCAGATGACGAGGTGGAGTATGGAGCCGACGGAGTTCACCGCTACATCGCTACCACTGAAGAGCCTGTTTCCGGTCGGTATGTGCGCGTCCATCTGCGTGCCTCTACCTGGCTGTTTCTGGACGAGATCGAGGTGCTGGCAACCGCTGATCCTAATCCCGACGCCAACGAGAACCCGGATTACGGTCAGGAGCTGAATCTCCTGCGCGGGAACAAAGGCTACACCGTTTCTCAGAAACCGGCAATGAATAACCTGCCCGGCCTGCTGACCGATGGAAAATACGGCGTCACCTACACCAAATACGATACCAACTGGATGGGATTGAACCAGCCCGGCCATGTCACCATGAACTTTGACCTGATGACGCAGGCTTCGGTGTCCGACATCATTGTAAATACCAGACAGGACAAGGCTCATCAGCTCACCATCCCACGGAACCTTAAGATCGTTGTCTCCTATAACGGCCAAGATTGGCTCCAGCTCAAAACCTTTGATAACACCCTCCCGGCAGATGGAACCAATCTATCCATGATATGCGACGTTTCCGAACAGAGTTTCACGAATTCGCTTGCTGATGCGGCAGAAGCCATATATATCCGCTATATCCGGATAGAATTCGATGTGCCGGCAGGCGGCAGCTACGTCTATCTCGACGAAGTGAAGGCCATGGGCAAATTTGGTCAATGTTCTAATGCCGGCATACCCTACATCCTCGCTGAGGACGGTACCCGCAACGTGGCGGAAGGCACTCCTTATACCTTCTTCCCTGAGGGAAGAGAAAACTCTTATTCTGATGCCGGTATGACAAAGCTTACCAACGGCCTCAAAGGAGGCGGAAGCTTCACTGACGGCAATTGGGTCGGTTTTAACGCTCAGGATCCCTTGAGCGTTGATACCAATGACCTAAGACGCAGTCAACAACCCTTCAGAACGGTTGTATTGGATCTGGGAGCAGAAAAATCCATAAAATCCATTTCCTTCAATACTATTGTCAGTACAGGTGCGGCAGTTCGCGTTTCCCATTGGATGAACCTCTTTGTCTCCAGAGATGGAGAAAACTGGACCCAGATCACCCAGACCCATCTGGCCGGCCGCAATGTAGCCGACGGCGTATACACCTATGGCTGGCACATCGACAATATGTCTACCAACGGCATTGAGGTAGAGGATCTGATGCCGGATGCTGATACCATCGCCGCCCAATATGTCCGTTTGGACGTGTTTGTACCCATTTGGCTGTTCCTGGATGAGATTACAGTGCGTGGATACGACGAGATTCAGCCTGGCGCTGTTTATCCTACCGGAACCAACAAAGTCGGCGGTACTTACCAGACAGAGGAAGAGTCTGGCGGCGTGGGAGACATGATCCTTTGCTATAACGGCTGGTACGGCTACGACGCGGAAGGCGGAACTGCCGTAGGGGATAAGACCTCCTTTAAATACCGTCCGCTGCTGACTTACATTGATCGGGACAACAAAGCGGTGGACACCATGTTCGACACGGTATTGCTGCTGGGGTTGGTAGCTCGTTCCGGACGCCATTTCCAAGATCCCTCCCGCGAAGGGGCCAATGCTGTAGACTGGAACTGGTATATGGATAAAACCTTTGACCCGAATGGAGATGTGGATGCCCTCAACCAGGCGGCTCAGCAGGCTTCTCAGGAACTCAATGATCCCAATTACAAGGTCAAATTGATCGTGATGTTCCCTGGCTTCGAATCTGTAAGTTCGAAGTTTGGTTCTCTGGATGGAAAACGCGATTTGGATCTGTCCAAAGAAGAAGACCGTGAGTACGCTTTGGACTGGTGGCTGAGCGAAGCCATTGAGCGTTTTGAATCTGCTGATTATCAATATATCGATTTTTGGGGCTTTTACTGGCTATCGGAAGGCGCCAGCAGCGCGGAAAGTGAACAACACATTATGAGGTTTAACGATGAGGTTCACAACCGGGGTTACAAAACTTATTGGATTCCTTACTGGGTTTCTGCTGGCTATAATAAATGGAAGGATTTGGGATTCGATGGCGCGACCATGCAGCCCAATCACTTCTTCAACACCCCATATACGGAACAAGCCATGTCTCAGCCAGTAAAATACGGAAACCCCTTGATGGGCGCTCATAGCAGAATTATCAAATTTTTCAACCTCGGCCCCGAGTTTGAGGTGGATGGCGAAGCTGCCACCAAACCCATCAAGTATAATGTCTGGCTGGATTACCTGAACAGTGCGGCGGAATACGGCTACGACGGCCCCGGAAAACATCGGGACTGGTATTATGACATGCCGCTCGTCAACGCGGCTTATTCCGGCAACGACACTATCCGTACCATCTATGAGTACGCTTATCAGGTGATGAAGGGCACCTATACGCCAAAAGAATACATTGATGTGGATAAGTTCCCCCGCGATCCCGATTGGGGCGGACTCTTCCGGGACGATGAAGTTCCTAACGACAGCTCCACTGGCGGATCTACCGGCGGTGGCTCCATCGGAGGTGGCGGAAGCACTACTCCTTCTAAACCCGAGACTCCCCCCACTGACGACGAGAAATACACCTGGGAAGAGACGGAAGACGGCTACAAGCTGAAAGACGCCGACGGTGAATACGTGACCGGTTTCGTGAAGGTAGACGGCAAGACTTACTATCTGAACGAAGAAGGAATCCGTCAAACCGGCTGGCAGAAAGTCGACAGCAAATGGTATTATCTGAAATCCGACGGCGTGATGGCAACAGGTTGGCTCAAACTTAAAAACACCTGGTATTTCCTGAACGCAGACGGCATCATGCAGACGGGCTGGCTCAACGATGGAGGCGTTTGGTATTATCTCTACAGCTGGGGCGGTATGGCAAACTCCGGCTGGGTACAGGTAGGCAACACCTGGTACTATATGAGAGGCAACGGCGCTATGATGACCGGCTGGCTGCAACAGGGTACTACCTGGTATTACCTGAAAGACAGCGGAGCCATGGCGACAGGCTGGAACTGGGTAGGAAGCA
>CABUOE010000064.1 GCA_902493155.1 uncultured Eubacteriales bacterium | reverse complement strand
ATATACTGATTCAGCGTGATGCCGTCGATATACTCCATCACGATGTACTGCTCCGCGCCGGTAAAATTCACGTCGTAGACCTTGACGATGTTGGGGTGGCTCAGCACCGAAATCACCTTGGATTCGTTTCTGAACCGCCTAACAAACTCGTCGTTTGTGAGATATTCCTCCTTGAGGATTTTGACAGCCACCTGCCGGTCCTCCACAAGGTCCTTTGCCTCGAAAACATTGGCCATGCCGCCGGAGCCGATGAGCCTTAAAAGCTCATAACGCCCGTTCAGCTTTTTTCCGATGTACTGTTCCTGATCCATAGGTACCTCCATTGAAGAGAGATGGCGGCTTTCCGCCGCAGCTATATGGTGAAGCTTTCAAATAGTTGAAAGCATCTGCTTTTCAGATGCCGTCCCAGAGTGAACGGAAAAGGAGCTAATTTTCCGCGATTACAACGGCGATGTTGTCGTGCCCGCCCCCCATGTTGGCTAACTTTATCAGCGTTTCCACCGCCTGCTCCGCCTCCCTAGTTTTCAAAACATCGGCAATTTCCCCGTCGGTGCAGATATTCGAGAGTCCGTCGCTGCACAGCAGAAACTTATCGCCCGGCTCAAACGCCACCGTGAGGAAATCCACGTTTACGTCAGGACCGATCCCCACCGCCCGGGTAATCATGTTCTTCTCGGGATGAACCCGCGCTTCCTCCTGAGTAATCATCCCCCGATCCACTAGATCCTGCACACGGGAATGGTCTTTGGTGAGCTGCTCGAAGGCGCCGTCCTGATAACGGTACAGCCTACTGTCACCCACATGGGCCACATAGGCTTTGCCCCCGTAGAAAATGGTCAAAACCACTGTGGTGCCCATACCGGCAAGCTCTGGGTGTTCCCGCGCCGTCCTGTAAATCTTCTGGTTGGCCGCGTCGATGGCCCGGAGCATCACATTGCGAATCTCCTCTTCGCCCATGCCTTCCAGGAAAGACGCTTTGATGGATTCTGCAATCTCTGCCTTGGCGATGGAACTGGCCCGGTCTCCGCCGTTGACGCCGCCCATGCCGTCGCAGACCAGCGCGAACCCTGCACTCTGGCCTAATGCTACGATTTTAAAAGCGTCCTGATTGGTTTCCCGAACCAGACCGATGTCTGTTTTTCCTACGATTTTCAATGGTATGCTCCCCTCTTTTCGGTTGAAAATATGAAGCCGTAAGTATGATGAAATCCGCGGCTGAAAGGTGTCATTTTCTGTTGCCGCCTAAGCCGCAGCGGTTAAGCAATCGTCACAGGCTAAACCCGTATTACGAAACAATTTCCTGGCGTCTCAGCTGCCCGCAGGCGGCGTTGATGTCCGCCCCCAGCGTCCGGCGGACCGTTGCGTTGATCCCCTTGTCATTTAAGGTTTTCTGGAAAGCGTAAACCGCTTCCTTGGAGCTTTTCTCAAACCCCGCTTCCTCCACGTAATTGACCGGGATGAGGTTTACGTGACAAAGAGTCCCCTTGAGAAGCTTTGCCAAACGCAGCGCCTGCTCCTTGCTGTCGTTGACCCCTTTGATCAGCGAATACTCATAGGAGATCCGCCTGTGGGTACGGTCGGTATAGTGCCGGCAGGCTTTGAGCAATTCTTCTATGTTCCAGCGCCGGTTGATGGGCATAATAGAGCTGCGGGTCTCGTCGTCGGTAGCGTGGAGGGAAATGGAAAGGGTGAGCTGCAAATTTTTGTCCGCCAGCTCGTAAATCCGATCCACCACCCCGCAGGTGGAAAGGGAGATATGTCGATGGCTCAGATTGAGCCCCTCCGGATGGCTGATAAGTTCTAAAAACCGCATGACGTTGTCAAAATTGTCCAACGGTTCGCCGATGCCCATGAGCACGATATTGGAAATCTTCTCCCCCGTATCCCTCGAAACGGCATATACCTGCTCCAGTATCTCCGAGGGCGTCAAATGCCGAATAAAACCCGCCTTGGTGGAGGCGCAGAACTCACACCCCATGCGGCAGCCCACCTGGCTGGAAATGCACAGGCTGTTCCCGTGCTCGTAGCGCATCAGGACGGTTTCCACATACTCCCCGTCCGGGAGCTCCAACAGATACTTAACGGTTCCGTCCAACTGAGAACTCAGCTTTCGTACAATGGAAAAGGAGGTAATATAACAGTTTTCCCTGAGCTTTTCCCGCAGGGACACGGGGAGGTTCGACATTTCGTCAAAGGAGAGGACGCCCTTTTGATGGAGCCAGCAAAAGACCTGTTTGGCCCGGAATTTCGGCTCTCCCATTTCGGCGAGAAAGCGGCTCAATTCTTCGATTGTCATGGATTTTAAGTCGATGCCCGCCAAAATATACATCCTCCTTTTTATGTTATGCATCAGCCCGTCCCCAAAGACCGGGTAGAGGCCATGTTGGAATATTCTTCCAGAAGCTTTGCCGTTTGGCCCTATCGCCACAGGGCGATAAATGCAGTGTAACTGCATTTATGATACAATGTTCTCACATATCCCGCGCCAGCGGGATAAAAGCGCCTTTGGCGCTTTGCAAACAACTCATCTGAGTTGTTTGCGTATGAGGTTATTATCCCACAAATCTATCTTCTTTTCAACCTTGACAGGAAAAATCCGTCAAAATTCCCCACCAGAGGCGACAAACTAAGCTCAGAAACCGGTTTTCCCGCCACTTTGGTGAAAATCTCCGGCAGGCTGTCCCGCTCAAAATCGGGATGGTTTTGGAGGAAATCCTCCACCACCCGCTCGTTTTCATCTTTGTTGAGAGAACAGGTGGAATAGAGAAGCACCCCGCCTCTTTTCACGTACCGGGCGCCGTTATGAAGGATTGCCCGCTGGATTTTGGGAAGCTCGTCCACTTCCCGCCTCTCTTTGTACTTGATTTCCGGCTTGCGGCGGATGATGCCCAGCCCGGAGCAGGGCACGTCGCAGAGCACCCGGTCGGCAGCCTTCAGGCTTTCGTCGAACCGGGAAGCGTCTCCCTGCCTCGCCTGGATGCAGCTAAGCGCCAGCCGTCTGGCCCCCTCGTCGATCAGCCCCACCCGGTGCTCGTAAAGGTCGAAGGAGCAGATTTCCCCTTTGTTTTCCATCAGCTGCGCCACGGTAAAGCTCTTGGAGCCAGGCGCGGCGCAGAGATCAAACACCCGCTCCCCCGCCTGCGCTCCCAGTGCGGCGGCGCAGAGCTGGGAGGAAGCGTCCTGGACATAGAAAAAACCTTCCGAAAAGCCTGAAAGTTTCGAAATGCTTCCGCTGTGTTCGATGGTGAGGCAGTTTTCGATAAGCGGATGCTCTTCCACCGAAACGCCGTCTTTTTTAAGCATTTCCGCCACCTTCGAGGCAGTGGTTTTTTGGGTGTTGACCCGCAAGTTTAAGGGTGGACGGCCCATACAGGCTTTCGCCAGGCCCACCGCCATGTCAAACCCGTAATCCCGCTCCCAATACCGCAAAATCCACGCCGGGATGGAATACTCCACTTCTGCCCGGCGGTATTTGTCCTTTGGAGCAGGCAATGTTACCTTGCACCCGCCCCGGATATAACTTCTCAGCACCCCGTTGACAAAGCCCGCCGCGCTTTTTTTCCGTGATTTTTTGATGAGGTTGACACTTTCGTTGACCGCCGCAGAGGAGGGTACCCCGTCCATATAAGAGAGCTGATAGAGCCCCAGTTCCAGCGAAGCCGCCACTTCCGGGTCGAGCTTCTGCACCGGCTTTTTGGTGAGCAACTCGATCTGATAGTCCAGCGTCAGCTTCCGCTCCAACACCCCGTAAAACAGCCGGGAAGCAAACTGCGTTTCCCGCGGCTCCATGGGGTGGGCCTTCAAAAGCGCATCCAGGGTCAAATTGGAGTAACTCCCGTCCCGTGCGGTTTTTAAAAGAGCCTCATAGGCCAGCTGCCGCGCCGTCATCGGCGGTTCCTGTTCCGCAGCGCCAAAAGCCGCAGAAGGTTCGCCACCGCCACAATCAGCGACGCCACATAGGTCATTGCCGCCGCCGACAAGACTTTCCGCGCACCGCGAAGCTCGTCGCCCTCTAAAATGTGGTCGTTATCGAGGGTTTCCATCGCCCGGCGGCTGGCGTTGAACTCCACCGGCAGGGTGATAAGCTGAAAGACCACCACCGCGCAGAACAGCAAAATTCCCACCTGTACCAGCAAATCCATCCCCATAATCAACCCCACAACGGCGATGGGTATGGCGAGAGACGACCCAAGCTGAGTCACCGGGATAATAGCGTTCCGAATTTTGATGGGCAGATATCCCACCTGATACTGGATGGCGTGGCCCACCTCGTGAGCCGCCACGCCAATGGCCCCCACCGAAGTGGAATTGTAGGTGCTGTCGGACAGGCGGATGACCCCCGCCCGGGGATCATAGTGATCGCTCAGCTCTCCGGACACCCGTTCCAGCCGGATGTTTGTAAGGCCGTTGGCATCTAAGATTTGCCGGGCCACCATAGCGCCGGTGTATTGCCTTCGGTTAGGAACATGGCTGTACCTATTAAAAGTAGATTTTACCTGAACCTGTGCAATCAGCGCGAATATCAGCGCCGGAACCACCAGCACGATGTAGTAATAATCGAGAAACAAGGAATCTTCCTCCTTCGTTTATTTGAGGGGGTTATTCACCCAGGATTTCGCCTTTTGGGAGGTGCTTGCCCCGGAGAAAATCCTCCGCCTTCATCCGTTTGCCGCCCTCGTACTGGACCGAAACAAACTGGACAGCCCCGTCCCCGCAGGCCACGACGAAACGCTTCTCGTCAAGAAGCTCCCCGGGAGCGCCCTTTCCTTCCAGCAGCCGGCTCTCGTAGACCTTGAGCCGTTTGCCCTGATACATGGTATGGGCGGCGGGCCAGGACGAAAGTCCCCTGATGAGATTATGCACTTCCCGCGCCGGTTTATGAAAATCGATGAGAGATAATTCCTTTGTCAGCATGGGCGCATAGCAGGACAGGGAATCGTCCTGAGGCTCCGGGCAGAGTTCTCCCCGCTCCGCCTTCTCTACAGTGGAAAGCAGCACTTTGGCCCCCAGCTGGGAAAGCCGGTCGTGGAGTTCATCCGCCGTCTCATTCTCTCCAATGGGAGTGGAAATCCGCTCCAGCATATCCCCGGTGTCCAGCCCCTCGGCCATGTACATGGTGGTGACGCCGGTTTCTTTCTCGCCGTTTAAAACGCTCCACTGGATAGGCCCCGCCCCCCGGTATTTGGGGAGCAGCGAGGCGTGGACGTTGATGCAGCCTAAGGAGGGCAGCTCCAAAATCGCCTTAGGCAGAATTTTTCCGTAAGCCACCACAATGATAAGGTCGGGCGCGCAGCTTTTCAGCTGTTCCAGCGCTTCCCCGTTTTTCAGGGTCGCCGGCTGGAAAACCGGTATATTATGCTGTACAGCAAGTTCCTTTACAGGCGGTGGGGTCAGCTTATAACCTCTTCCCTTGGGCTTATCCGGCTGGGTAAACACCCCCGTCACCTCATACCCGTTTTGGATGAGAGCGTCGAGGCAAGGCACCGCAAACTCCGGTGTCCCCATAAATACAATCTTCATATATCTTCGATTCCCTTTCGATGTAATTGGACTCAATCATCCGTTTGCGGCGCAAACTCCGGCCTCCCCGGAAAATGATATCCGTCTTTCGGACAATTGGATCAGCCGTTTTGCTTCCTCCGCACCGAGATCTTTCTGCGAATGGGCTTTTCCACCGGGGTCTGCATCTCTTTTGCCTTGTCCTTGAAGATGATGCCGTCCAGATGGTCGATTTCGTGACAGAACGCCCGGGCAAGCAGCCCGGTTCCCGTTTTAGTAAACTCCTTGCCATTCCGGTCAAAGGCTCTCACTTCCACCCGGTCGGGCCGCTCGACGATGGCGTATTCCCCCGGACAGGACAAACACCCTTCCGAGTCCTCCTGACTGCCGGTGGCCTTTACGATTTCCGGGTTGATAAGCTCGATGATGCCCTCGCCCACGTCGATGACGATTGCCCGTTTGAGCACCCCGACCTGCACCGCAGCCAGGCCGACGCCCTCATATTTATACATGGTTTGGGCCATATCGTCTAAAAGCTGGTGGAGTTTCGGGTCGAAATTCTCCACCGGTCTCGATTTTTTTCTCAAAGTTTCGTCTTTCTCGGTAATAACTTCTCTCAGCGCCACAATGGTTCCTCCTTTTATCCTATCGCCCTGTGAAAAGAGCTGTTTTTTCCAAATAATTCCAATCAATAGTGGTCAAAAAGGCTTCTTTTGATGCAAACGGGTAAAAAATCAGTTGATTTCCCCGTTAAAGTCGATGGTTACGGTATTTTTGCCGAAAATCCGGCTGCGGGAGGCTTTTGCCACCGCCCGTCTCACCAAATCCCGGAATTTCCGGTTGTTTTTACATTTTAGCACAATGCGGTAACGGTATTTGCCGTTGAGCCTGTAGATGCCCGCCTGAGTAACGCCCAACAGCACCACCGGAAGCTTCTCCTTCTGCCCCAGGATTTCCTGCCGCAACAGGGCGTAAAACCCGTCGGCGGACTGTTTGACACCCGCCTCGTCCAACCCGGAGAAGCACACCGCCATCAAATCGCAGAAGGGCGGCTGCAAGGCGGCCTTCCGAATGGCGATTTCCTCCCGGTAGAAGGCTTCGTAATCCTGTTTCGCCGCGCTGATGATGACCGAATTGTCCGGCGACACAGTCTGAATGTAAGCGCTTCCCTTTTTTTCGTACCGCCCGCTTCTCCCCACCACCTGGGTGATAAGGGAAAAGGTCTTTTCCCCGCAGCGGTAATCGTTAGAATAGAGATACTGGTCGCCGTTTAACACGCCTAC
Organism: uncultured Eubacteriales bacterium; assembly: GCA_902493155.1. Lineage (GTDB taxonomy): Bacteria > Bacillota > Clostridia > Oscillospirales > Ruminococcaceae > Fumia. Next base: position 4,275 of record CABUOE010000064.1, on the reverse strand, counting down.
CAGCGTCACATTGGGGAAATTGAGCCCCTTCGCCACCATCTGGGTGCCGATCATGATGTCGTACTCCCCCTGCTCGAACCCGGTAAACTTCTCCTCGTAAGCATAGCGGGAATAGGTGGTGTCAGTATCCATCCTAAGGATTTTCGCCCCCGGAATACGGCTCTTGATGAGGTCCTCGATCTTCTGGGTTCCCGCCCCCATGAGCTTTATGTGCTTGGAGCCGCAGGACGCACAGGGAACCTGAAGCCGCTGGGAATAGCCGCAGTAATGGCACATAAAGTAGCCGTTTACCTTATGGTAGGTAAGGGTGATGCTGCAGTTGGGGCATTTGACCGCCTCCCCGCAGTCGATGCAGATGCCGAAGGTGGAGTAGCCCCGCCGGTTGATGAGGACGATAGACTGTTCACGCTTGTTAAAATTCTCGAGAAGCGCCTCGGAAAACTCATCGCTTAAAGGCGAAAAGTTGTAGTTTTGCTCCTCGACCCGCATATCCACGATGCGGACGTCGGGCAGGGCAGCCCTCCCGTACCGCTCGTTTAAAGTGAAAAGCTGATACCGGCCGGTCTTGGCGTAGTAGTAGCTTTCAAGGCTGGGCGTGGCCGACGCCATAAGCAGTAAAGCGTTATGCTTTACACAGCGGAACTTTGCAATATCCCGCGCGTGGTATCGGGGCGTCATGTCGGATTTATAGGAGTGTTCCCCTTCTTCATCCATGATAATCAGCCCTAAATTTTTCGCCGGGGCAAAGACGCTGCTCCGGGTGCCGATGACGATTTTTGCTTCGCCGCTCTTCACCCGCTTATATTCGTCCAGCCGCTCGCCCAGCGAAAGGCTCGAGTGCATCACCGCCACGTCGTCCCCGAAATAGCCTCGGAATTTCTGGAGCATTTGCGGTGTCAGTGAAATCTCCGGCACCAGCAGAATCACCTGTTTTTGGTCTTTTAAGGCCGCCCGAATCAACTCGATGAACACCTGAGTTTTGCCGGAACCGGTGACTCCAAACAGCAGCGCCGCATGAGGGACGTTCTCCTGATACAACGACAAAAGGCCCTGAAAAACTTCCCGCTGCTTGTCGGACAGGGTGAAATCCTCCGGGGGAGCCCCCCATTCCGCCTCTTTGGGGCGGCGGTAGACCTCCCGGTAAAAATACTCGACAACGCCCTTTTTTTCAAGGGCTTTCACCACTGCATCGGTGACGCCGGCGTGGTAGCAAAGCTCCTTTTCCGCCGCCGCGCCCACCGCCTGCAAAACATTGAGCACTTCCTGCTGCTTTGGCGTACAGGAAAGGGCCTCCGGATCGACGCCCTCACAGACGCGGACCATTTTCTGATTCTTGTCTCCCACCTTGCGGCTCAAAAGGTTTTCCTTCCGAAGAATCCCTTTTTCCGCCAAAGCGTCGGCGATTCTCCGGTTCACAGCGCCGTTTTTGCCCCAGAAAAACAGCTCTGTTTCCCGGGGACCGGACAACTTCTCCAGTCCTGTCAAAAACGCCTGCTCGTCCTCGGATAAGGCGTCCCGTTCCGCTTCACTGAGTTTTCTAACCGGCAGGTATTCCACCTTAGCCGACACCGAAAGCCCCACCGGCAGCATACACCGGATGGCGTCATAATAGCTGCAAAAGGTGGTATCCGCCATGTACTGAGCCAACTGAAAGCCCTCTTCGTCGAGAACCGGTTCATCGTCCAGCACCGCCTCCACCGATTTGAGGCGCACCCCGTCCGGCGGCTGACGCTCCTCCAGATGAAACACCATTCCCTGGACCGGGCGGTTGGCCCGGCCATAGGGTACCAGCACCCGCATCCCGCGGATGATCCGCCCCGCGAATTCCCCTGGCACCCGGTAGCTGTAAAGCTGGTCAAAATGGAAAAGGGCGGACTCTACCGCAACATCTGCAATCAGTTCCACCCTTACTCCCCCTTTAAACGGCTTTGTATATTCTTTTAATCCTCGTCCAGATCCATCGAATCGACATGGCTGATCCGGCGGTCGTGGATGACGCCGATGTCGTCGCTCTCCACCAGCTTATATTTTCCCTTGGAGAAATCGTCCACCGCCAGTTTAACCGGCTTTTCCAGCAGAATGTCGCCGTTGTCGTCGGCCTGCTGGGCGATTTCGCGGGCGCGTTTTGCCACTGCCACCACCAAAGAATAGTAGCTCTGGCCCGGTTTCAACAGTTCCGGTACGGAAGGTCTATGCATCATAATGAAACACCTCGTTTAAAAATTCTTTCTGATTCTCTGTTTTGAGCCGCTGGGAGCGAAGCACCGACTGCAAATCCGCCGCCGCCTGCTCGATCAAATCATTGACGATGATGAAGTCGTACTGGGGAGCGGCCTTCATTTCCTCCTGAGCCTGCAAGAGCCGTTTTTCCACCGTCTCCATGTCCTCGGTTCCCCGCCCTACCAGGCGGCTGCGCAGTTCTTCCATGCTGGGCGGCATGACGAAAATCATCACCGCTTCGGGGCAGCGCTTTTTGATCTGCAAAGCCCCCTGCACTTCGATCTCCAAAATCACATCGATGCCGGCGTTCAGCTTTTCATAGACGATATCCCGCGGCGTGCCGTAATAATTGCCGCAGTAGCAGGCGTATTCCAGCATGCCGTCATGAGCGATTTTTTCCTTGAACTGCTCCTCGCTTAAAAAGAAGTAGTCCACCCCGTCCGCTTCCCCGGGCCGCGGGGAACGGGTGGTGGCGGAAATGGAGAGGAACACATCCTCCCTGCCGCCCAGATAATGGTGGAGGATGGTGTCCTTGCCGCAGCCAGAGGGCCCGGAAAACACCACGAGAACGCCTTTACTCATCGCCCTGCTCCTCGTCGTCGGGCACGTCAGCCGTCTGAACAAAGCGGTTGGCAACGGTTTCCGGCTGGATGGAGGAAAGCACCACATGGCCGCTGTCCATAATGATGACCGCGCGGGTTCTCCGACCGTAGGTAGCGTCGATCAAAACGCCGCTGTCGCGGGCTTCCTGGATGATGCGCTTGATGGGAGCGGACTCAGGGCTCACGATGGTGATGATGCGGTTTGCGGATACCATGTTGCCATAGCCGATGTTGATTAGTTTCATTTTAATATTCATTCCTTTCTGGGAACTGCACTTTTGCCGCTATATTTGAGCCGTAAAAGTGCAATCTTCAGTTTGAAAGTTTACTCTCAAACGGCGCTCTTACTCGATGTTTTGAATCTGTTCTCTGATTTTTTCGATTTCTGCCTTCATATCGACGACCAGGCCACATCCTGTGCCTTGGAACCGATGGTGTTCACTTCCCGGTTCATTTCCTGCACGAGGAAGTCAAGCTTTCTGCCCACCGGCTCGCTTCCCTCCAGCAGTTCGCCCAACTGGTGGAGATGGCTTCTCAGCCGAACCGTTTCCTCGTCGATGGCCACCTTGTCGGCGAAAATACCCGCCTCGGTTACAAGCCTCGACTCGTCGATATTTTTGTCCTCCAGCACTTCTTTGAGCTTCTGGTAAAGCCTGTCGTAGTACTCTGCCCGAAGTTTTGGCGCCCGCTCTTCCACCTGGGAGAGCATTTTTTCAATGGTGCTCCGGCGGCTCAGCACATCTTCCTTGAGCTTTTCGCCTTCGGTTTCCTTCATGGACACAAAAGCGTCCAAAGCCGTCTGCGCCACCTCGGACACCGCCTCCCAGAGCTCTTCCTCGTCCACCTCCATCCGTTTGAGGGTGAAAATATCCGAAAATCGGAGCAAATCGGAAAGCTTCAGGTTATCCTCCAATGACAGTGAGGGAGCAGCCGCGCGAAGGGCGTTTACATACCCCGATGCCACCGACTGATTCACTTCCACCTGGATGTCCTGCTGGCCCACGGTGTAAATGGAAAGCAGCGCCTCTACCTTTCCGCGGGAGACCGTCTCCTGCACCTTTGCCTTCAGCTTATCTTCTAAAAAGAGGAACGTCTTGGGAATTTTGGACGACCACTCAAAGTATCGGTGGTTGACCGATTTGATTTCTACCGAAATATCCCACTTGTCGCCTACGGCCTGCCCGCGGCCGTATCCCGTCATACTTCTGAGCATCTTTTCAGTACCTCTGCCTTTCTAAGCATTGCGCGGGTGGACGCCCCCGCATGATTTTTACTGTTTTATTTTAGCAGATTTGGATTCTCCCAAACCAAAATATTAATTTTTCATTCATATAGTTCACACATTATTTACATCTTCCTAAAAGCCAAACTCGGAAGGCAGATGTAAAGGGGAAAATAATTTATACGCTGCAAACAGAAATGTAGGGGCTCGACGTCCACGTCGGCCCCTATA
>CABUOE010000063.1 GCA_902493155.1 uncultured Eubacteriales bacterium | reverse complement strand
GCTCAAAGAAAAGAAAATCTCTCCAACCTCCATCCAATAGATGCTCCCATTATTTTTGTAAGGAGAACAACCATGAAACTCACAAAAAAGGAAGTTTTCAGCATCCCCAATATTCTTTCTTTTGTCCGGATTCTGCTGATTCCGGTATTTATGGTCTTTTACCTGACGGCGAAAACTCCTTTAGATTATTATATCGCGGCAGCGGTCATCCTGATTTCCGGCCTCACCGACATGGCCGACGGACTCATCGCCCGCAAATGTCATATGATAACAGAACTGGGAAAGGTGCTGGACCCCATCGCCGACAAACTCACCCAGGCCGCCATCGTCTTCACCCTGATTTTCCGGTTTCCGGCCATGTTTTTTCTGTTTGTGCTGCTGGCGGTCAAAGAGATTTTTATGGGCGTCAACGGCCTCATCCTCTTAAAAAAAGGAAAAAAACTGGACGGCGCCATGTGGTTTGGAAAGCTGTCCACAGCAGTTTTGTACGTAGTGATGTTTATCTTCATCGCCGTTCCAACCCTGCCTCAATTAACCGCCAACATTCTGATGATTGTCACCGGGTTTTTCCTGGCGCTTTCGTTCATCCTGTACATCCCCATCTTTGCCGACATGTATAAACACAGCAAAGAGGAGGCCCAATCCGACAAAGCCTAACGTCTTACTAGGAGAAACAGATGGAAAAAATCACTTACGCGGAGGTTCCAGAGACGTCTGCCGAAAAACCAGCAGTCCAATCCTTCGCCCAAGGTCTCAATTTTTATAAGCTGTTCTGGATTTTTTTTGTCGGGAGCTTTGCAGGTGTTTTTGTTGAAACCCTGTACTGCCTTCTGACCCGGCACCATTTTGAAAGCCGCAAGGGCCTGATTTACGGCCCCTTCAACCTGGTTTACGGCTTTGGGGCGCTGTTCATCACCCTGGGGCTGTACTGGCTCATCCGCAAGAGCGTCCTCTTTATCGCCGCGGGCGGATTTGTTTTGGGGGGATTTTGCGAATTTATGTGCAGCTGGGTCCAGGAGATGCTCTTCGGCACCGTGTCCTGGGAATACAGCGGCTCTCCCATGAGCATCCAGGGACGCATCAACTTAAAATACTGCATTTTCTGGGCGGTTTTGGCGGTCGTGTGGATGAAGCTTTTGTTCCCGGCGCTTTCAAACCTCATCGAAAAGATTCCTAGTCGCATCGGAAAGCCCCTCACCTGGTTTCTTCTGGTGTTCATGATTCTGAACAGCCTGATTTCCGGCATGGCGGTGGCGAGGATGTCCGCCCGATACAGCGAGGTATCGCCCCGAAACCGGGTGGAGATTTTCCTCGACCGGCACTATCCCGATGAAATGCTGAAAAAAATCTATCCCAATATGATGTTTGTCTCCGATAAGGACTAACATGAAGAAATCCCCCGATGCGGCTGCACCGGGGGATTATCATCTCTGCGGAAAAGTTATTCTTTCAAAGGGAGCTTGCAGCGGTCAAACGCTTCGTTCCATTTGAGGGCCAAAAGCCGGTAGAGCAGTGCCCCCAACAGCGCCCCCAGGGTGTTCAGAATCAAATCATCCACATCGCAGCCCCGCTGGATGACGATTTGACAGACTTCGATGAACAGGGAAGAGCAAAACCCTATAAGCGTCACCTTTTTGACGGTCATTTTGGAAAACAGCAGCATAGGGAAGAAACCAATGGGCAGGAAGGTTGCAATGTTCCCCAAAAAGTTTATCAGAAAATAGGTGGTGTCTCCCTGGGCGGCCATCCGAATCGAGTCGGAAAAAATGCGGAAGGGAATAAGGTTTAGATTCCCCCGTCCGTAAAGATGAAAACGAAGGCCGCTCCCGTCCCACTGGACGATGGGAAGCACTGTCAGGGAGATAAGCCCCGCCAGATATATCAAAAACACCATCAGCCACGCCTCGTGGGCGATGGTCGCAGGAATCCCGGCTTTTTTCCGGGAACGGACAAGACAGATCCGACAGGTCAGTACGATGGGAAGAGCGACCAGCATAAAGGGCGCCATCCGGCAAAGGTAACGGATCACCGCAGACATAAAATCCTCCTCATTTTGCAGCGCCCAGTATCATGGGACGCTTTTGGGGCGGAGCTTTGGCGATTTTGAGGCCACCGCGGAAAACTTCTTCCGCTTCCTTGAATTTTTCCGGCGCGTTGGCGTAAAACACAGCTATGACATCGCCCTTTTGGAGCAAATCTCCCACTTTCCGATGAAACCGGATGCCCGCTCCATAGTCGATAGCGTCCTCTTTGCGTTCCCGGCCCGCTCCCAAAATCGAGGCGGCAATGCCGCAGCTTTGGGCGTCCATCCGGGCAAAATACCCGTCTCTCGGCGCCTTGATCTCCCGTTGATAAAGCGCCTGCGGCAGAAGGGAAGGATCGTCGATAAAATGCGGATCGCCGCCCTGGGATTCGATGAGCCTCTTAAATTTCTGAAGCGCCGCGCCGCTATATAAGGCATGCTGCGCCATAGCCCGGCACTGCTCCAGATAACCCTGCTCCGCCAAAAACAGCATCCAGGCGCTCAGTTCGAGACAAAGGGACGTGAGAGTTAGGTCGCCGCCGCCCTTGAGTACTTCCACCGCTTCCTGAAGCTCCAGGCTGTTTCCTACGGCGTACCCCAGCGGCGCGTCCATATCGGTGAGCAAAGCGGCTGTCCTTTTTCCGGCATGTCTGCCGATGGCAACCATGGTTTCAGCGAGCTTTTGGGCCTCCGGAAGGGTTTTCATAAAAGCGCCGCTGCCCACCTTTACATCCAGCAGGATGGCGTCACAGCCGGAGCAGAGTTTTTTGCTCATAATGGAGGAAGCGATGAGGGGAATGCTCTCCACTGTAGAGGTGGCATCCCGTAAAGCGTAAATCCGCTTGTCGGCGGGGGCCAGGTTTTTGGAGGAGCCGATGAGGCCGATATCGATACGGCTGACCTGCTCGATAAATTCCTGTTCGCTGAGGTCTACCCGATAGCCGGGAATGGATTCCAGCTTATCAATGGTGCCGCCGGTGTGTCCTAAGCCCCGGCCGCTCATTTTAGCCACCGGCACGCCGCACGCCGCTACGATAGGGGCGACAACCAAGGTAGTTTTGTCCCCAACGCCGCCGGTAGAGTGCTTATCCACCTTGCAGCCTGCAATGGCGGACAAATCCAAAGAATCGCCGGAAGTAGCCATCGCAAGAGTCAATGAAGCGGTCTCCCTGTCATCCATACCGTTTAGACAGATGGCCATGAGCAGAGCAGACGCCTGGTAATCAGGGATCCGGCCATCGGTGTAGCCCTCAACGAAAAACTTGATTTCTTCGCCGTTCAGCGGGTTGCCTTCCCGTTTTTTACGGATGATGTCCACCATTCTCATCCTACACCTCTCCTTTCAGATCGTCGGCGGAAAAACTCATGGGCAAAAGCTCCCGCAGTGCTTTGAAAACGATGCCGCCTACGCCGTCCCCTGTGACGACGATTAGATCTCCGCCGTCAAACTCCCTCAGCACCTGGCGGCAGACGCCGCAAGGCCAGCAGGGGGCGTCTCCAGGAACATTTTCTTTTCCACCTGCAATAGCAATGGCGCAAAATGTCCGTTGTCCCTCCGAGATGGCTTTAAACAGGGCCGTCCGCTCGGCGCAGTTACTGGGGGAGTAGGCGGCATTTTCTATGTTGCAGCCGGTAAAAATACTTCCATCGACACAGAGCAGCGCCGCCCCTACTGCGAAATGAGAATAAGGGCAGTAAGCTTTTTTTCGGGCTTCTTTCGCCTGCTCAAAAAGACGTTTATAGCAATCTTCAGGATTCATCTGCAGCTCTCCTTCCGACAAATAATCTTAAGCTGTTTTTCCTTGAAAGACAGGCTCCAAAAAATGTGGCCCGCCATAGGATGAATATTGGAGCCTTTTCCTATTTTCAGGATGTCAGGCAAAGTAGTATAATAGATTCGTTATTTGTAATAACATTGTATCATAAATTGTGGCGCAAGGAAATAGATTCTATACAGCGATTCTGGGAAATTCTTTATCGGATTCAAAAAAGGGGGAGAATGAGATGATTAAGGACATGACGGTGGGGAATCCATCGCGGATTCTTCTGGGATTCTCTCTCCCCATGATCTTAAGCGGGATGTTCCAGCAACTCTATAATATCGTGGACAGCGTGGTGGCCGGTCAGTTTGCCGGCGTCAACGCTTTGGCGGCGGTAGGGGCATCCTATCCCGTTACCATGCTGTTCATCGCCGTGGCCACCGGAGCGGGGATGGGGAGTTCTGTCATCATTTCACAGCTTTTCGGGGCGAAGGAGTACGGCCGGATGAAGTCGGCGATCTATACTGCCCTGATTTCCATGGCGGCGTTAAGCGCTCTGTTTACTCTGCTGGGACTTGTGTTCTGTACCCCTCTCATCTCGCTCATGGGCACGCCGGAAGCGATTTTTGCCGACTCCGACCTCTATCTGCGGATTTACGTGTTCGGTATCTTTTTTCTCTTTATCTACAACATCGTCACAGCGGTGTTCAACGCTTTGGGAGACTCCCGGACGCCGCTTTTCTTCCTGATTTTTTCCTCTCTCTTCAACGTGGCGTTGGATGTGTGGTTCGTTGCAGGCTTTGAGATGGGGGTGGCGGGCGTCGCCTGGGCCACCTTCATTGCCCAGGGGATTTCCTCCATTTTGTCGGCGTTGTGGCTTTTTAGGAAGCTGCAACACATCGACGCGGACGGCAAAGTGAAGCTTTTTGACTGGCGGCTTTTGGGGGCTATGTCCAAAATCGCCGTCCCCAGCATCATACAGCAGTCTATCGTCTCCATCGGACAGCTTGGGGTTCAGGCCCTGGTTAACCGATTTGACGAGCGGGTAGTGGCTGGGTATTCCGCCGCCATCAAAATCGACTCCTTTTTAAAAGTTGCCGGCATGAGCGTCAGCAATGCTATATCCAGCTTCACAGCGCAGAACATCGGTGCGGGAACAGTAAACCGTATCCGAAAGGGCCGCAACGCTGCCATTCTCACCATGGCGGTTTACAGTATCTTAGCCTTTGCGGTCATCCGGCTGTTTGGAGCGCAGATTGTCGGAGTTTTCGTCGATTCCAAAGAATCCGCTGCAGATGTTATTAAGGTAGGAGTGGAATATCTGAACATTGTCGGGATGTTCTATTTTGCCTGTGGTGTGCTGCTCATCTTCAACGGCATCTTGCGGGGCAGCGGCCGAGTGTTCGCCTTTACCTGCGCCACTATGACCGATTTAATTCTGCGGGTCGGTTCTGCCTACCTTTTGGCGGACGCCATCGGCCCTTCGGCCATCTGGTGGTCAATTCCCATCGGTTGGTGCGTCGCCATGGTGCTGGCGGGGTGCTTTTATTTCTTCCGCCGGGTAGACCGAAAGGAATTTGAGCAGCGAAAGACGCAGGAATCCATTTCCGGGAGACAATAAACAACTGGGCATTATCTTGGTCCATTCTGGAAGGAGAAAGAAACTTTGAACCCAATCATTAACGGGCGGGAATACCGCTTTGAAACAGAATACAAGCACAACGACGATATGCGGCAGAGCTTTGACCAACTGGCTCAGCTCTGTTTTGATGGGCTTTCGTTGGAGCGGTGGTATCAAAACGGGTGCTGGACGGAGGACAGCGTCCCATACACCCTCTTTGACGGGGAGCGGGCGGTCTCCAACATCCTCATTCATCGGATGAAGTTTCTGCTGGACAAAAAGCCCAAGTGTTTTGTCCAGTTAGGCACCGTCATGACTCACCCCGATTACCGGGGACAGGGACTGCTGCGATTTTTGATGGAGCAGGTGCTCCATGACTGGAGAGATGCCTGCGACGGGCTGTTTTTGTATGCAAATGAGACGGTGCTGGATTTTTATCCCAAGTTCGGCTTTACCCAGTCTGTGGAATGGGAGGCACAAAAGCCCGTCGTTCCAAAAGAGGGGAATGTACGGAAGCTGAACCTCGTTTATCCTCAGGATCAGGCGCTTTGTCTTCAAAAGTCACAGATTCCGAACCCTTTTTCCGCGTTGGCAGTAATGGGCAACAGCACCATTCAGTTCCACTGCGATTATTTTCTCTCCGACGGTGTGTATTACCTGGAGGATTTCGATGCAGTGGCTGTGGCGGAGCAGGAAGGGGGTACCCTTACTTGTTACGACATTTTCTGTGAGAGTGGACCCCTGGACGAAATTCTGGCTGTTCTGGCGGCTCCCGGAACCAACTCCGTCAAGCTGGGATTTTCCCCCAATGACACTAGCGGATTTGAGATGATTCCCGTTTCGGAAGGGGACGAACCCTTTGTACTGGCAAAAAACAAAGACGGCATTTTTGGAGGAAAAAAGCTCCGTTTTCCGCTTCTGTCCCACACCTGATATTTTTGGATTAAAAAACAAAAACACTTTATGTAAAGCGACATGCTTTACATAAAGTGTTTTACTACGCTCTGCGGGGGCTTCTAAGAAATAATTTCTTTTTGAGCCCTGTGGCCAGCTTGAATACCGGTATACAGAGGAAAAACCAGAGCATCGAATAGAGGGGACAGATCTGTCCCAATACATTGCCGAAAGAACTGGAATAATCCCAGACGTTCCAGTGGAGTTGCCGGTTGACAATGCAGCCCACTACAAACTCCACGCCTGTGATGATGGCGGAACCCTTGAGGCATTTCATCGCCCAATGTTCGGCAGCGGAAGTTGAGCCGGTAGAGCAGGACAAAACAGATTCCTCCCGTCACCGCCATGGTCCAATGTGTGAATCCCCGCCACAAAATTTCGATGCCGCTGTATCCTACAGAACCGATGAGATAAACCATGGCGTTTTCTTTGAATCGTTTCATAAAGGCCTCCATCGCAAACCGTCTCAAAGCGGATAACGTCCGCTGAATAGCCGCATATACTGTTTCTTCATTAAATCAGTACTATTTTCTGCCGTTTTGCGGAAAATAAAGATGGAGATTCCTGTCAATTGGCTTTTTTAAATACGAAATAGGAGAAATTTTGTTTGCAGTACCAAAAAAGTTGTCTATTTTGCTAATTATATAGAATTTGATTTGTAAAAATCGCACAATTGTGTTATACTATTATCCATAATGTTTTTCGAAGAAATGCGTAGTACGTATTAGATCATCCGCCTCTTTTTTGTGACAGGGTAAGGGCGGGAGGGGGCATGGAGCCGCCCCGTATCGAAAACCATCCCGCGCGGTGGGGAACGCCGCAATCCTGAAACAACAGAAAGGCAAAATTATTTACATGAATCTTTTTGAAAACCTGAACCTATCGGAAGAAATTTTAAACGCCATTAATGACATGAATTACGACGAGGCCACTGAAATCCAGGCCGGAGCCATCCCGCTGATTCTGGAAGGCAAGGACGTCATCGGCCGCTCCAACACCGGTACCGGCAAAACGGCGGCCTTCGGCATCCCCATGGTAGAGCGGATCGAAGAGGGCAAAAAGCCCCAGGTGCTGATTTTATGCCCCACCCGCGAACTGGCGATGCAAATCAGCGGTGAAGTGAAAAAGTACGCAAAGTATAAAAAATCTGTCCGGCAGGCGGTACTCTACGGCGGTGCGCCCATGGACGGACAAATCCGGCAGCTGAAAATCGCCAACATCGTCATCGGCACCCCCGGCCGGGTCATGGATCATATGCGCCGGCACACCTTAAAGCTCGACGAACTACGTACCGTCGTGTTGGACGAAGCCGACGAAATGCTGAACATGGGGTTTTACGACGACATCCAGACCATTCTGGAAAGCGTCCCCGAGGAGCGGCAGACGGTGCTTTTCTCCGCCACTATGCCGCCTGCCATCATGAAAATCACCGAGGAATTCCAGAGCGATCCCCAAATCGTAGCTGTCGATAAGGGGAAACGCACCCTGGGAGCAATCTCTCAATATTATTACCAGATTCCTCAGACCAAAAAAATGGACGCATTGAACTTGCTGCTTCAAAAATTCACCCCTGAGCGGTCGGTGGTGTTCTGCAACACCAAAAAGATGGTGGACGAACTGACCGAATATCTGGAAAAGCACGGTTTTGCGGCGGCGGGACTCCACGGCGACATGCGCCAGGTAGTCCGCACCCACGTGATGAACAGCTTCAAAATGGGGAAAACCCGCATATTGGTGGCCACCGACGTGGCTGCCCGGGGCATTGACGTAGACAATATCGAAGCGGTGTTCAATTTTGACATTCCCCAGGAGTTCGAATATTACATTCACCGGATCGGCCGTACCGCTCGGGCGGGTAAAACCGGCATTTCCTGTACCTTCGCCTGCAACCGCACACAGGTACGGCGGATTCAGGAAATCGAGCAGTACGTGGGCGCTCCCATCGAGGCGGGCAAACTGCCGACACCGGAGGAAATCCTCGACAAACGGGGCGAAAAGCTAATCTCCAAGGTGGAGCGCGCCCTGGAATCGGAGCCAAACCTCCAATGCAGCCGGGTTTATGCAAAACTGCTGGAAAAAGGATTCACTCCGGAAGCTATCGCCTTGGCGCTCTTGAACCTCTCCGCGGAGCGAAACGGCAAAGCCATCCCCGTCGTCAAAACGGCCGAGGATACTCCCCGCAGCCGCGACCCGCGGGCCGCGAGAGTCCGCCTTCGGCTGGATGCCGGGCGGGAACAGAAGCTGGCGCCCAACTTCATCGTCGGGGCCATCGTGGAAAACACTGGCCTTCCGGCCAAATCCATCGGCAAGATCGACATTTTCGCCGACCACTCTACAGTGGATATGACCTCGGAGGACGCGAAAATCGTGCTGGAGAATATGCAGGAGACGAAGATCAAAAACTGCAAGGTAAAAATTTCAGTGATGCCCGGAAAAGCTCCCGGCGGACGCTATGGCCGTCCCGACCGGAGAAAGCCTGCCGGCAGGGGAGATTCCTACAAATCGGGCGGGCGCTACAAAGAGCAGAACGGCCGGAAACGGAAGGACAACTGGAACTAGGATTTTACAAATTATAAAAACCGCCTCATATCGAGTCATTTTGATATGAGGCGGTTTGTCTTTTGGAATCTTTATTTCTGCTTATTTAAGGCAATAGCCTTTTCTTTTTTTCACCAATATGCTACAATAGTTGCAAATACCAAGTAAAAAGGGGAGAGCGCCAATGAAACGACAGGATTATTTGAGTTGGGACGAGTATTTTATGGGCATCGCCATGCTGTCCGCCCAGCGGAGCAAAGACCCTTCCACCCAGGTGGGGGCCTGTATCGCCAACCACGACCACAAAATCCTATCCATGGGCTATAACGGAATGCCCACCGGCTGCAGCGACGACGAAATGTGCTGGGAGAGGGAAGGGGAGGAGCTTCAGACCAAATACCCCTACGTCTGCCACGCAGAATTAAACGCCATTCTGAACAATGACGGTGGTTCTCTCAAAGGGACCTCTATCTACGTCACCCTCTTTCCCTGCAACGAATGCGCCAAAGCCATCATCCAGTGCGGCATCAAGGAAGTGGTCTTTATGCAGGACAAATACGCCGATACTGCCGGGGTCATCGCCTCCAAGCGGATGTTCGACATGGCGGGGGTCTCCTATCGACAGTACATTCCCACTAGGAAAACGCTGACGCTGACATTCTGATGAGAATAAACCTAAAAAAATCGGCCCTTGCAGCAACATGCCTGCAGGGTCGATTTTTGTGACCTATAATATTTCTAGAAAAGAGGAAAGAGGGAACTATTTCTTATTTTTGAATTTGGAAAGGGGATTGCTCTCAATCGCTGATTCCTTTTGCTTGCTGGCCACATGGGTATAGATTTGAGTGGTATTCAAGTTGGAATGCCCGAGAATTTCCTGCAAAACACGAATATCCACCTCTCCATATTGGTACATCAGCGTAGCGGCGGTGTGCCGGAGTTTGTGGACAGAAAGTCCCATGCCGGAAAGTCCTGCTTTGTCAAGTAGATTCGTGACAATCTTTTGAACCCATCTTTGTCCCAACCTTCGGCCGTGATGATTAAGAAAAAGCGCCTCTCTGTCTACAATAGGATTCATTTTGGAGCGAGCCTCCAGATAATCGTCCAGAGCCCTTACACATTTAAATAAAGCTGCCGTTCCTTGTTGCCTTTGCCGACTACCTGTAAAGTATTTCCGCTTACACTGCTTAAATTGAGACCGGTCAACTCAGAAAGCCGCATTCCACAGTTCAAAAACAGGGTAACAATACAGTAATCGCGGGCATAAAAGGGGCTTTCTTTATCAAAGGAACTCAATAAGTCAAAACTTTGTTCTAATGAAAGATGTTTTGGCAGAGATTTCGGTGTAGAAGGAAGCTCCAGATATTCCACAGGGTTGTTTTCCAACAGTTTTACGTTATGGGTCAAATATTTAAAGAACATCCGGATAGCACAAACCTTCCGAGAACGGGTCCGGGCGCTGTTATGACGTTCCCGGCTGAGAAAATTCAGAAACTCATAGACATCGGAGAGGGAAATCGTCGCAATCAAATCAATGTCTACATCGGAAATGTCGATCTCTTCAAAAGGAACCTCTTTAGAAACCTTTCCTTTATATTGTTTGACAAATCGGAAGAACGTCCGCAGATCCATGTAGTAATTATCCACCGTAAGAGCGGAGCGGCCTTTGATGGTCAGCATGTAGAATAAAAACTCCCGCAGCACCGGTGAACAGTCGGAATAATCGTTAGTGGTATAGGACATTTGAAAAACTCCTTCCTTTATAATAGAGTAATAACCGTAGGGGAACCTGCTTGTGAAATGGATCTGAGAAAAACGCCAGAATAAGTGATGATAAAATCCTTTATTTTCTCCCCTAGTTCGCAAAATATCTATTTTGCGAACTAGGGGACTAAATTTAGTATATCATATCATCATATAAATTGCAAGTCTTTTATGATAGATCGGCCATAAAAAGCCCATATCCTTGTATAACACGGATATGGGCTTTCATTTTATTTACCAGTTATTTACCATATATCTGCTTTGTAGGTTTTATCGCTGTCTTGCCAAGGCGTATGCCATTCCACAAAATGATCTGTCAAAAACAGTTTCAGGTATTCGTGAAAGTTCGGCGAAAGTTTTTTGGGATCAGTCTTCATCAGCTCATCGAGCTTCATCCAATATACTTTTCCCTC
>CABUOE010000062.1 GCA_902493155.1 uncultured Eubacteriales bacterium | reverse complement strand
TGCGGGAGAGACGTAGGCCTTTGCCCTGCGGCTCTCCCTTTCTGCTTGGATTGGAGTGAGAACATGTTAAAGTTTATCTTGAAAAAGCTAGCTCTCATGATCCCAATGCTGCTTCTCATCAGTATTATCGTTTTCTTCGGCTTACAGGCAACCGGCGTCGACCCCATCAACTTTATGGTCAGCCCGGAAACTTTGTCTGCTAACGCTGGGAACATTGATGCGCTGAGAGAATCGCTGGGACTCAATGATCCTTTGATTGTACAATACTTCCGCTGGCTCGGGAATTGCCTGACTGGCGATCTGGGCTATTCCTTCAGCGGTACCCCTATCGCCGACACCATCGCTGTCCGTCTGCCCTATACTCTGGAACTGGCCGGTTATTCGTTGATTCTTTCGGCGATTATCGGCATCGGCATCGGTATCGTCTCCGCTATCCGTCAAAACGGCATCGTCGACTACGTGGGCCGCGTTTTTGCTGTTTTGGGCCAGGCGGTTCCGCAATTTCTAGTCGGTATCATCCTGATTCAGGTGTTCTCCATTAAGCTCGGCTGGTTCCCGGCGGCAAACCGGGTGAGTCCCGGAGCGACAAACGCATTCTGGGATGGATTCATCCACCTGTTCCTGCCGGTGCTCACGCTGACTATCGGTATGGTGGCGGTTTTGATGCGTTACGCCCGAAACACCATGCTGGACGTGCTGAGCAGCGATTACATCAAAACAGCACGCAGCAAAGGAATCCCCGAGTGGAAAGTCTACTTAAAGCACGGGTTCCGCAACGCCATGAAACCGGTGCTGGTCATTGTCATGTTCCGTATCCCTATGCTGATCGGCGGTTCCGTCGTCATTGAGAGCGTGTTTTCTTATCCGGGTATCGGGCTCACTATGACAAACGCCATCACTTCCGGTGATTACCCGGTGGTTTTGATTACAACGCTGATTATCGCGGCCGCCATGCTGATTTGTTCGTTTATGGTGGACGTATTAAACGCCCTGCTGGACCCCCGCGTCCGGTTGGGAGAATAACGGGAGGAGGAAAGAGTTATGAGTAGTCAAGTAAGTATCAAAGCCCAGAATAAAAGTGCTTCCTCTTCTTTGCTGAAACGCAATATCCGAAAATTCATGAACAACAAGCTGGCGCTGTTCGGTCTGATCGTTGTTGTGATTATGACGCTGGCCTGCGTCATCGGCGCCATTGCGGGCGTGGACTACGCCACCCCCGATCTGACTTCCATGAAATCCGGACCCATGCCGGGGCATCCCTTCGGAACCGATACTATCGGCCGGGATTTGTTCGCCCGTGTGCTATACGGCGGCTGTTTTTCGATTTTAATCGGCGTTTTCTGCGCCGTTTTAAGCTCGGTTATCGGCGCGATTTTGGGCGCGATTTCCGGCTATTTCGGAGGATGGGTTGATAAAGTTATCGTCCGTATTTCGGAAATTTTTCAGGCTTTTCCCCAGCTCGTTCTGGTTATGATGCTGGTTGCAATCCTCAATAAGCGTGGACTGGGTAATCTGCTCTTCATCTTCGTCGTCACCGGATGGATGACCACTTTCCGTATGGTGCGAAATGAATTTTTGAGCCTCAAGGGAGAGACCTACGTCAAAGTCTGTGAAGCCTTCGGCATGAGCAAGTCAAACATCATGTTCAAGCAGGTTTTGCCTAACGTTATGAGTCCCATTATTGTGTCGACGACGACGAACGTTGCCTTCTTCATCTTGCAGGAAGCGGCCCTGTCCTTTATCGGACTGGGTGTTGCGGACACCACCCCTACCTGGGGAAATATCCTCAACGCGGCGAAGTCTGTTTCGGTCGTTACCGACCAGTGGTGGATCTGGGTGTTCCCGGGCCTTGCCATCAGTTTATTTGTCCTTGCCATCAACTTTTTGGGCGACGGCCTGCGGGACGTTCTCGACCCCAAACAGCAGTAAGGAGGCGGCAGTATGGATAACAGAGAAATCATATTAGATGTCAAAAAGCTGAACACCAGCTTTGTGTCCGACCGCAAGGAAGTCCGCATTGTCAAAGACGTGTCCTTTCAGTTAAAGAGGGGCACTGCTTTGGCTGTGGTCGGTGAATCCGGCTGCGGCAAAAGCGTTACCATGAACTCCATCATGCGGTTTACCGGCCCAAACGCTAGGGTATCCGCTGAAAATATTCAATATAACGCTTTAAAAGACGGAAAAATTATAGAACACCATTTGGAAAATATCAAAAAGCCAAACGGACCGGAAATGCGGGCTCTTCGAGGCCCCGATATGTCCATGGTATTTCAGGACCCTATGTCCAGCTTAAACCCCGTTTATAAAGTAGGGGATCAGGTGGCGGAGGGCCTCATCCAGCATACCGGTATGAGCAAAAAAGAGGCAAAAGAAAAAGTGCTCACGATGTTTCGGAAGCTGGGGATTCCCGATCCCGAGGAGCGTATCAACTGCTATCCTCATGAGTTTTCCGGCGGAATGAAGCAGCGGGTGGTCATCGCCATCGCCATGATATGTAACCCCGAGCTCATCATCTGCGACGAGCCTACAACGGCTTTGGATGTGACCATTCAGGCGCAGATTATGGAACTTTTGAAAGGTTTGCAGATTAACGAGGGAAAATCCATTATCCTCATTACCCACAACATGGGATTGGTGGCAGAAATGGCCGACGAAGTCTGCGTCATGTACATGGGCCGGGTAGTGGAATTCGGAACCCTCGAAGATATTTTTGACCACACGGCCCACCCTTACACCCAGGCGCTTTTGAGAAGCGTTCCGGTACTGGGATTGGCAGACGGGCAGAAACTGGAGACGATTCCAGGCGCAACGCCCAATCCGGCGGATTTAAAAGAAGGCTGTGAATTTGCAGACCGTTGTCCCTACGCGCAGGAAAGTTGCCGGAAGGGCAAAATCCCCGCCTTTGAAATAGCACCGGGCCATCGGGTGCGCTGCCTGAGATACGATACCTTTCCGGAGGTGGATTAGTTTGAAAGCAAACTTTCAAACCCGGTTTTGTGCTTTTGCCGCCAATACGGCGGCGACAATTTTGCGGCGAAGCCGCAAAAACAGCCCAATTCCCAGAAAGGAATGGTTATTGAAATGAGTGCTGAGAAAAAAGAAGTAATTTTTAAGATAGAAAATCTGAAAACATGGTTTCCAATCACCAAGGGAGCTTTCAAAAAAGTCGTCGGTCATGTAAAAGCGGTGGATGACGTGAGCTTGGATGTTTATAAAGGAGAGACTCTAGGCATCGTCGGCGAGTCCGGCTGCGGCAAATCCACCTTGGGAAAAACAGTTATGATGCTGGAAAAACCCACCGACGGAAAAGTCCTTTACAATTACGACGGCGAGTTTAAGGACGTGACAAAATTTAATAAACACGAGACGTTTGAGTTCCGCAAAAAAGTCCAGATGGTGTTCCAGGACCCTTATTCGGCTTTGAACCCTCAGAAAAAGATTTACACTTCCTTCGAGGAGCCTTTAAAAGTCCACGGCATCAAAACCCAGGAAGAGCGGGAAGCAGCCATGCAGAAGGTGCTCAAAATGGTCAACATTCAGCCCGATTATCTGATGCGTTACCCCCACGAGTTTTCCGGCGGTCAGCGGCAGCGGCTCTGCATTGCCAGAGCACTGGAAGTCATGCCAGACGTGCTCATCTGCGACGAGCCGGTATCGGCGCTGGATGTTTCGATTCAGGCGCAGGTTCTAAACCTGATGAAGGATATCCAGAAAGAACTGAATCTCACCTATCTGTTTATCGCTCATGATTTGTCGGTGGTTCAGTATATGTCCGACCGCATTGTGGTCATGTATCTGGGGAAAATCGTCGAAGTGGCCGATTCCAAAGCGCTTTACGACGAGCCTCTGCACCCTTACACCAAGGCGCTGCTGTCGGCGATCCCTGTGCCGGATATTCACAACGAGAAAAAGCGTCAGGTGTTGGAAGGAGAGGTTCCCAGCCCAATCCGCAAACCGTCGGGCTGTGCATTCCACAACCGCTGTCCCAACTGCATGGAAATCTGCAAAACGGTGGATCCCGCCATGCTTCACCGCGGTAAGGAGGGCCATATGGTCGCTTGCCACCTGTATGACGACAAGGTGGAGCGGGAGTCGTAAGATGCGGCTTTCAAAATCAAAAAATTTTGATGTAATTGTGGTAGGGGCCGGCATTGCCGGCATCCGCGCTGCGATCAAAGCGGGGGAGGCCGGGTGTTCGGTATTGCTTTTAAGCGGAGGTCCCATTTTTTCCGGTTCCAGCTTTTATCCCGGCACCTGGGGATTGGGACTCATCGGGCCGGAAAGTCCTGCCGACGAAGAAGATTTGGTACAGAGTATCCTCAAAGTCGGGTGCGGTATGGCGGATGAACAGTTGGTGCGCAGCTTTGTTTCCAGTATCGGACCGGCCATCTCTGAGATAAAGGGGATGGGAATTCAGCTTAAGGAAGCAAAAGAGCAAAGTGAGAAGGATTTTATCCCCTGTTTTGACCACAAGCATCGGGCTTGGCACGGTATTTTGTTCGAGAGCGCAAAAGAAGTATTTTCTAAAAGGCTAACCGAATTAACAGTGGAGCAGATGCCTTTCAGTGAGCTTTTGGAGATTACCAAAAGGGACGGTCGAATTACAGGTGGAGTAGTTTTCCAAAAAGGGAAAGGCATCCAGTGGTTTGGCTGTAAGGCGCTGGTATTGGCGACCGGCGGATACGGCGGATTATTTGAACGGCGGCTTACAACCAATGACGTAACGGGAATGGGCCAGTGGCTTGGACTGCAAAGCGGCTGTACCCTTATCAACATGGAGTTTATGCAGATGATGCCCGGATACATTGCCCCATGTTCAAACACCATTTTCAATGAAAAGGCCTTCCGATTTTCCCGCTTGTATGGACGAGAGGGAGATGACCTGCTGGAAAATTCCCCGAATCAGCGGGAAATCCTCATAGAACGTTCCACCCACGGTCCGTTTACGTCGCGGCTGTCTTCCAAAGAAGTGGATCTCGCCTTGGCACGGGAAGGGGAGGCACAGGTGGAGTACCGGCCTGAAATTCAGGATCATATGCCGGAATTTATTAAAACCTATTTTGACTGGCTTTGGGAGCAGAAGCATCTGACTATTGACGACAAAGTGCGAATTTCCATGTTTGCGCACGCGGCAAACGGCGGTATCCGCATCAGAGAGGATGCATCCACCGGAGTAGAAGGACTGTTTGCCTGTGGGGAAGTGACTGGGGGAATGCACGGCGCCGACCGGATCGGCGGATTGTCCACTGCCAACGGGCTGGTTTTTGGCGGAAGAGCGGGAGAATCCGCGGCGGCTTATGTTGGGAAAACCGATTCCGTTCCGACAAAATACCATTCCTTTGATTTGTGGGAGATTCCCAAAAGGGAGATTATCCGCAAGGGAATGCAGGCGACCATGACCGAGGCGGGAATGGTCGTCCGGGATGGTAAGGTGCTGACAAATGCAGCGGAATCCATGGACGTATTGATGGAGAGATGTGTTCAAAAACCCACAACTGACCCTAAGACGACAGCGGCATCTCGCAGACTGTGGGGGCAGCTTCATTTGGCCAAGGGCATCTTACAAGCTGAGCTTTTCCGCAGCGAAAGCCGTGGCTCTCACTATCGCAAGGATTTTCCCCAGCGGTCTGCGAGCTTTGAACGGCGGATAGAGATATGTCTGCGGGATGGCGGCCTGCGAGTTGGCTTTGAACCCCGTTAGATTCGAGAGGAGGGGAATACGGTGATTTATACAGATTTCAGTGATTTATTCCGGTATTTCGGGATATCGGAAAACTTGGATACGGCTCTGAGTTTTTTACAAAAATGTGATTTAAAAACTCTGGTACACGGACGCAACGAGGTAGATGGGGAAAAGGTCTACATCAACCGGTTTGATTATGAAACGCTTCCTTTTGCGGAAACTTTTTTTGAGGCCCATGAGGAGTATGCCGATATTCATCTGCTTTTATCCGGGGAGGAGAATATCGGCGTATCGGAGCCGGGCGTTCTCCGAGAAACAGGACGGGACCCGGAGACGGATTTTATCGGTTATGAGGGAGAAATAGAGTCATTGTGCAAAATGACGCCTCAGAAAATACTGATTGCATTTCCCGGAGAAGCACATATGGTCAAAATGCAGCGTTCCGGTCCGGTCAAGGTGGAGAAAGCTGTTGTGAAAGTGAAGTTTTAGGAGAAAGGTTTGACGATTATGAAATCCATGGAAAAATATTGCGGTATCATTCCGGCGTTTTACGCCTGCTATGACGACAGCGGCCGGGTGAGCGCTGACCGAGTCAAAAAATTAACCCGCTATTTCATCGAAAAAGGGGTAAAGGGCGTTTATGTATGCGGCTCTTCCGGCGAATGCATTTATCAGAGCAAGGAGGAGCGGATGGAAACCCTGGAAGCAGTCATGAGCGAGGCCAAAGGAAAGCTGACGGTAATCGCCCATGTTGCCTGTAACAATACCGAAGACAGCATGGAACTGGCGGCACATGCCGAGAAACTGGGAGTCGATGCCATTGCGGCCATTCCGCCCATTTATTTTCATCTGCCCGAGTACGCCATCGCTCAGTATTGGAATGATATTTCTTCTGCCGCTCCCAATACCGATTTTGTCATCTACAACATTCCGCAGCTGGCGGGAGTTGCTTTGACCATGAGCCTGTTTAAGGAAATGAAAAAGAATCCTAGGGTGGTCGCCGTGAAAAACAGCAGTATGCCCACTCAGGATATCCAGATGTTTAAAATGGAAGGCGGTAAGGACTTTGTGGTGTTCAACGGTCCTGACGAGCAGTTTATCGCCGGCCGGGCGATAGGTGCGGACGGCGGGATCGGCGGTACCTACGCTGTGATGCCTGAGCTGCTTTTGAAGGCAGACGAATTGTTCCGTGCAGGCGAGATGAAGAAGGCGCAGCAAGTACAGTACGCTATCGATGAAATCATTTATGCCATGTGTGCCTGCCATGGAAATCTCTATGCGGTGATGAAGGAAATTCTTCGCCGCAGGGAAAACCTGGACATTGGCACGGTCAGAAAGCCACTGCCCAACCTCATTGCGGAGGATATGCCCCAGGTGGCGAAATGTATCCAAATGATTGATGAAGCTATTGAAAAATATTGCTAGAATGGTAAGAAACGAAAGGAGCCTGCCGGTAAGGTAGGCTCCTTTCGCTGTCTATAGGGGCAAAAACCAACAAAACAGCCTTTGAAAATTGCGTAAGTATACAAAAAGTTTGGAATTGGGTTGACAATGCAGCCGGTTTGTGATAGCCTGTAAACAGAAATAAAAAGGAGGCTATACACAAAGTAATACACTTTGGCGTGCAACCCCTGGCAATTTCCATTGTTGCTGATGGTTCTACTAGCAATAAAATCACAGTACGGAAAAATTTTGTCCAGAAAGATGGTGAACGATTCGATGTACGCAATCTGCCTCACTTTTGTTTACTTTATTTGTAAAGCGAGGCAAAATATTGATGATCGGCAATCAGGATTCAGAGATTATTGAAGTATTGATGAACGAGCTTTCCGCACAAAATGCGTCTGATATGATGGCGTCGTTGAGAAGAAGAGTGGAAAACACCATCGAAGAAGTGTACGGGGACCTTACAAGACACATAGATACCATGCAATTTGTTCCAAAAGAAGAGCGGGAAAAGCTGAAGAAATTTATCGTAAACATTGATTTGATCCAGGGGTATTCTTATACCACCCTTAATAAAAGAAACGGCTGTGTTTCTATATTGGAACTGGAGGACAGCCGAACGAAGCCAAAATCAAGGGCGAATTACAATGACATTGAAAAGGCGGCTGGGATCGTCATAAACGGAGGAAAAGTCAGCGTTTCCAGTACAGACCGGTATGATATCTTAGAAAAGGCAGTTAAGGATGGGCTGGAAAGTGCTGTGAGGAATGATATGAAACGGCTCGAATATCTGGAAGAAGTGGTCGGAGGCCATTCCGAAGATTTTCTGGAAGACGTGTATCGGATGGTGAAATACCAAAAACGACCTGATGATTTAAAGGGTAGATGCTGGAAGATCATTTGCAGCGACGACTATATTGCCGAGATGGAGAAGCAGGTTTTTGGTTCTAAGGCGTTGGATTACTTTAAAAACTGCGACATGATGTACGACGCGGTGATTCAAAAGGGGTTGGAAGCATTTTCTAAAATGCAGGATAATAAAGTAAATCAATCCTCAGAAGATACTGATAAAATTTCGAAAAATGAGCTGATGATGCAAAGTGTATTAAAAACATCCAATTTTCCTACAGTCGTTAGCAATCTGAACAATCCGGTGCTGTTGCTTCCCTTGTTCACTCTGCCCACTCCTTTACATCCGCTAAATTTTCTTTACGATGAAGAACAGGGTATATATTATGCCGATGTTCCAGCGTGGCAGTGGTTTGGTGGGTATAATGATTTTTATGACATGGTTTTCAGGCTGGTGGATTCTGATGCTCAAAAATTTATTTTTAAACAAGAACTACAGAATGAAATAATTCGATTTTGGCGATTAGAGTTTTGGAAAGGAAATTATCCGGGGACCTATGGCCCAACAGCTGTTGGCGCAGAAATTGGAATATACTATGTAGATATGTCCTCAGAAGAGTATCTGAGATTTCAAAATGATCATGGAGAGGATGGAGTTCCCTTTCATTATCAATCAGCCGATCCAGAAAATTTCTTGACGATGTCTTTTTCAGTACTTGATGATGAAGGCAATATACTTTTTGAAAGAGCACCGACACAACATTGGTGGTTGACAGGTTTCCTGCCTGGAAAATATATACAATCGAACAAACTTGAATTGGCGGGAGATGTGACTTTCAAAGATTCAGAAATGTTTCAGGCATTCGTGAATTCATTACCACAAAGTAAGGAAGAATCTATTAATCAGGCAAAAACTCAAGATAGGGTATGGACTGGTAAGATATATATGGACAATGGTTTTTATATAACAGGTATAAACGGATTGACAATCTCTTTTAAATGGCGGTAAAATGAAATAACTCATAGTCTACTTAATCGCATTATTCTTGGAGGAGTATACCATGAAGGTTAAATTATCTGTTCTCTTTATAATTATAGTGAGCTTTTTAACCGCTTGTCGTCCTTATAATTTAGAACACTTCGCTCCAGTTATCACATCGGATAAAGAAAAGGCGTATTATGGAATTCTTGGCGGTGGCAATATTGAAATGGTAAGGGATTACATAGAAAACGGGATGAGCGTTGATCAAGTACGCTTACATTCGTTGGGAGTCAATGGCGTGAGTACATTAAAAATCGCTTTTGATGCCCATGATACAGCAATGGCAAAAGCCCTATTGGAGATGGGAGCAAATCCGAACTTTTCTGAAAAATATCATAATACAGTCTTTATGTGGGTTTCAGGAGCTGGTGCGGGAAAAAATGGAGTTGTTCGTCGAGAATATAGTGAACTGTTGTTAGAATATGGTGGCGATGTTACTCAAAAGGATATTTTTGGTCTTACTGCCCTCGATTATGCCGCTAAAGCCGGTGAAACAGAGATTTTCGATCTTTTGCTGGAACATGGCGGAGCAGTCAGCAAAAAGACGTTTCCCCTTGTGTGGAAACAAAGGGACAGTGTTACATATTTTGGGATTGTCAATCGTGTTGCTAAAGAATCATTGTCTGCCGATATCGCATTGGATATAGATCCTATACTGGAAGCGGCTGTGACTGGAGACACAGTAAAAACAAAGACCTTGGTACAGCAAGACGGGTTAAATGAATCGAACGCCGATATGGTTCTTCGTTATACAGCGGCTTTTGGGACGGCTGAAACGCTGGAACTCATATGGGCAAAGAGCGCCGAACTAACAGGGCTCAAACTTTCTGACCTTTTGTATCCTGCTGCCCTATACAATAATCTGGACATTGTGCAGTATCTGCTTCAATATGTATATGTGGATGAAGGAAGTTTCCGTGGTCGGGCAGCTTTTCCAATTGCGGTAGAACACAATTACTATGATTTAGCGAAATATCTGCTGGAACAAGGCGCGGAAGTAAATCCAGAGACGGGAGATACGTTGTCTTCGATTGTACCGCCGATGGAATCCGCCGTCCAGACCGGAAACCTCGAAATGGTAAAGCTTCTGCTGGATTATGATTATCCCTTGGATGAGGATACCGTTAATTTCATGATGGCACAGGCTATTTCTAACAGAAGCAATGATATTTTTGAATATTTTGTGGAACTTTCGGAATTCAAAGGCTTTACAGTAGATAAGCAGTATCTGCTTCGTTTCGCGTGCTATAACGGAAATATGGACGCGATTATCAAACTGATGGATTTAGGCGCGAATCTGAATCAGACGGATGCCAAAGGAGAAGCGGCGCTTTTTTTCTCGGTATCTGCATATCAGCCAGAAACCGTTTCCTTTTTAATCGACAACGGGGCGGTGGCGTCCGGCTATAATGGAGAAAAGGCCGCCTTAGAAGCGGCGGGAAAGGGGTATTTTGACATCCTGAAAATATTGATTGGCAATGGCGCAAACGTAGACTGCTGTGAGGAAGATTTTGGACGTTCCCTTTTGATGAAAGGGGTTTTTACAAGTACACGAATGACCGAATATTTAATTGAACATAATGCCTCCTTGAATCTGCAGGATCAAGATGGCAACACTGCTCTTATGCTTGCCGCTGAAAGTGGCCGGACGGAAAACGTTCATTTGTTACTGGAAAATGGTGCCGATCCAAATGTAAACAACAACGATGGAAAGACAGCCTATGAGCTGGCACAGGAAAATAAGCATCAGGAGATTGCCAAACTCATAAAGACCTATTTAGATTAAGGAAAACGCGGTTATTTTGGAATCCTTGCCGGTTCAGTTGCTTGTATAAAACAAAAAGTCAGTAACCAAAACGGTTACTGACTTTCTTTTTGGTGGAGATGATCGGGATCGAACCGACTACCTCTTGAATGCCATTCAAGCGCTCTCCCAAGTGAGCTACACCCCCACAGGTGATACACGAATCAAGTGCTTTATTATAATACCAAACCTCCCGCTGTTTGTCAAGGGTCATTTCCGCTTTTTTGAGAGATTTACAGAATGCGGTCTTTTTTCCTCTATTTTCTCAAAATATTAACCAGTTAACATACTTTTCTATGAAAATTTGCTAAATTCAAGGTGATTGATGGCATGATCCATATAGTTTTCGATCAAGGAGGCCGTATTATGA
>CABUOE010000061.1 GCA_902493155.1 uncultured Eubacteriales bacterium | reverse complement strand
TGCTTTCCCAGTGAAAGGCTACTCCCTCCACTCGGCGCTCCATAGCGTGCCCGACTGCCAAAAAATTGTCAAAAAAGCGGCGGTTGAGAGGCTGAGGGAAAAGTATGGGGTCGCCTGGTTCGAGGAAACGGGGCCAGTCCACCAACTTCAGTTTTCCATCCTCAAAGACCAGGCCACCATTATGCTGGACACTTCCGGAGCGGGACTCCACAAACGGGGATACCGGCAAAACGCCAACGAAGCGCCCATCAAGGAAACTCTCGCCGCCGGGATGATCGATTTTGCCCGGGTCAAGAGCGACACCGTCTTTTACGATCCCTTCTGCGGATCGGGAACCTTACTTATTGAGGCGGCCATGAAGGCGGCAAACATCCCGGCGGGCATCGGACGAAAATTCGCCGCCCAGCATTGGGACTGCATCCCCGAATCGGTATGGCGGGAGGAGCGGGCGAGAGGGCTTGACCTCATCCGCCGGGACGAAAAATTTGTGGGATACGGCAGCGACATCGACCCGAGTGCCGTGGAACTTGCCCTCCAAAACGCCAGCAAAGCCAAAGTCGCCCCCAAAGTGCGCATCCGTATCCGGGACGTGAAGGAGTTTCATCCCGTCACCGACCACGGTGTGCTGGTGACCAATCCCCCTTACGGTGAGCGGCTCTTAAACATCTCCCAGGCCCACGAGATTTACAAAAAGATGGGAGAGGTTTTTTCGTCACAGTTGGGGCTCAACTACTACATCATTTCGCCGGACGAGGATTTTGAGCGGATTTTTGGCCGGAAAGCCGCCAAACGCCGGAAGCTCTATAACGGCATGCTGAAATGCCAATTGTTTATGTACTATTAGGATTGAAAAAGAGGTTCGGATTAGTCCGGACCTCTTTTTTATGAGTTTGACTGAGCCGCTGTGCAATTTTATCGCCCTTCCGCTGACTTCGATGTCACTAGAACCCGTTCCAGCCGCGGCCCCAAACGGCTCAGAATCTCGTTTGTGATGGTGCCCGCTTGTCTGGCAAGATTGCCTGCTTGGATGGATTCTTCGCCGGACGCACCGATGACGACGGCAACGTCTCCCGGGTTTACATCGGAAATGCCGGTGACGTCCACCAGCGTTTGATCCATGCAGATTCGCCCAATAATGGGAGCGCGCCTGCCGTTTATGAGAACGCTCCCCACGCCGCAGGACAGGGCCCGTGGAAGGCCGTCCGCGTACCCGATGGCCAGCGTCGCCGTTTTGGTTTTCCGTTTTGCGAGGAAAGCCCGGTTGTATCCGGCGCTTTCCCCCGCATCCAGCTCTTTGACTGAAGCGACCCGCGCTTTCAAAGAAAGCACTGGACGCAGGTCAGCGGAACAGCGTTTGGTATCCTCATCGGTGCTGAGAACACCGTAGAGCGCGATGCCGATTCTCGCGTAATCCCCGGCCAGTTCGGGGTAACGGAGCAGGCCGTAGCTGCCTAAAAGGTGGGCCTTCGGGCAGAAAATCCCCTCTTGTCGCAGTCGGTTGACTACTTGGTAAAAGGATTCTCCCTGCATATGGGTAAAGGCCTTGTCGCCGCTGGCATCGGTGTCAGCGGCGCAGAGATGGGTAAAAATCCCGTCGACGCGGAGATTTCTCATGTGAAACATATAGCGGATGCGGTTAAAGTTTTCAGCATTTTCCCCCAGCCGATGCATCCCAGTGTCGACGCCGATGTGGACCCGGATTTCTTTCCCCAAGCTGTTCAGCACCTGAGCGTAGGGATAATCCACCACCGTCTGGGTCAGCCGATAACGGCGCAGCAGGGAAAACTGCTCCGGATGGGTGTAGCCGAGGACAAGAATCTCTCCACGAACGCCGTTTTGCCGCAGTTCAGCTCCCTCTGGCGCAGTTGCCACGCAGAAAGAATGTATCCCCATCTTTTGCAGTTCCTTTGCCACTAGCACCGCCCCGTGACCATAGGCGTCGGCCTTGAGCACCGGCATCAGCTCACAGCCCTTCGGCAGCATAGCTCTCAGCTTTGCCACATTGTGGCGCAGGTTTTCGGCGCTGAGCTCAATCCACGCCCGTCCCATTTGAAACGGGGCTCTGTGTAAAAACATTTTCCTACCCCTTTTCGATGATGCGCACAGGCGGCGGCACCACCGTGCAGTTGTCCGGTATGTCGGTGTGTACCACCGCCCCGGCCCCGATTTTCACGTTGTCGCCGATGCGGATTCCTCCCACTAAGATCGCCCCCGCCCCGATGAGACAGTTGTCTCCGACAGTCGGGGCCTTCCGTTCCACTTCGCCGATGGTGACGTTTTGATAAATGCGGCAGTTTGCGCCGATCACCGCGTACCGGGAGATGTAAACGCCGTGGAGACCGTGGGGTAGGGTGGGGATACCGGAAAATTGAGCCCCATTTCCTACATATCCCCCGTGTCTATGGGCCATGCGGCTCAGCCGGAAGGTCAGAATATCCTTCAGCAGCCTAGTTTTTGTTCTTTCCCGCCGCCAAAACAACGCCCAGAAGCGGTCCATATAGTCCCCCTTGGAGTAATTTGTGATGGTTTCCCGAATTCTCATGCTACACCTTCCTATCCAGCCAGGCCGTCACAACGTACCCGTCCGAATTGTTGCCTGAAAGGGTGCAGGGGACGCTTAATCCATCCTCCACTTCCGCATAGCGGCTTAACTCTGCGGACAGATAGGAAACTTCGATGTGCCGGCTGCCCTTCCGGTAGATAAGCGGTTTTTTTCCGTAAGGGAACTGTTTTACAAACGAATGGTACTCTTCCAGCGTGAGGCCCATTTTGGCCATGATTTCTGCGTGGGGCATTCCTACATAACGGAAATGCCACGGCTCCTGGGCGATGCCGGTGATTGCCTCTTTGCCAGCGGGATACCGTTCGATAAACCCGTACCGTGCCGCTTTTTGCCGAAAGGTCTCACAAATGCCGGAATAGGGAAAGCTGGGGCGGATAAAATCAAGCTCCTCCCGCCGGAGTCCCAAATCAATGGCGAGACCGGTCTGATGCTCGCTGTGTCCGGGCAAAGCCACATATTTTTCGGTGAAATCGGCGCCGTTTTCCTCCATGGACTCATCCCAGATGCCCTGCTGTTCCTCCTGGGAGCGCCAGCCGCTGACCGGGATAATCTCAGTCCACCCGCCGATTTCCTGCATCAGCATATTGAGCAGCGCGGCGGCCCTGCGCTCCAGCAAAACCCCGCTGTCTCCGTTGACGGCGGTGAGAAAATGCGGAGGAGGGGTCTCCCGACAGGGAAGCTCCCGGTTCACCAAAATAAGGCTCCCGGAATAGACGGAGCGTTTCGTCGCTACTCCCGGCTTCATGGTTCCACCGCCAGTTCGATTGCCCTTGTGACCACTTCTTTGAGGGTCAACCCGGCGGCCTCCATCATTCTGGGAAACCGGCTGTGGACGGTAAAGCCGGGAATGGTGTTCACTTCGTTGAAAACAATTTTGCCGGAAGGGGTCAAGAACAGATCCACCCTGGCAAATCCGCGGCAGCCCAGCGCCCGGTAAATCATTTTCGCCGTTTCTTTTATTTCCTGAGCTTTTGCGGGGGAAATCCTGGCCGGGACGTGAATTTTCGAGGTAATGAGGTTATATTTTTCAGTAAAGTCGAAGAACCCGTCTGC
The DNA here is from genome assembly GCA_902493155.1 of uncultured Eubacteriales bacterium. GTDB lineage: Bacteria > Bacillota > Clostridia > Oscillospirales > Ruminococcaceae > Fumia. Next base: position 7,668 of record CABUOE010000061.1, on the reverse strand, counting down.
CAGCTCCACCTCGTCGATTTCGCCGGTGATGAGCTCCTTATTTCCCATGACAGCGCAGCCTATTTCGAAGCCGGGAACGGCCTCTTCGACCATCACCTCACTGTCATAGGAAAAAGCGGCCGTCACCGCCGGAAGCAAGTTTTCCTGTTCCGACACTTTTGTTACGCCGTAAGAGGAACCGGCCTTCACCGGCTTGACAAAGAGAGGATACCCCAGCAGCTCCGCCTGCTCCAGCGCTTTTGTTTCATCAAAGCCCTGTTCCAGAGGAAAGGAGCGGGGCGCCGCCACTCCGGATTTTTCTGCGAGTTTGTGGGCCCGGTCCTTGTCCATGCACAGAGCGGACGCCAACGTGCCGCACCCGATGACCGGAAGCCCCGCCATTTCGCAGAGACCCTGCACCGTCCCGTCTTCACCGTTTTGTCCGTGGAGGACGGGAAATACTCCGTCAACGGGGATTTTTTCCACAGTCTTCCCTTTAAAGACCAGCAGACTGTGTTCTTTCCGGCTAGGAGACAAAATAGCGGGCATACAGCCCGGGCCATTTTGCCAGGTGTCGTCGGCGATACAATCGATCTCTCCGGTAAAGTAGTACCAGTCGCCCTCCCTTGTAATCCCCACCAAAACCGGCGTGAATTTTTCTCTGTCCATCTGGCGGATGACGCCTGTGGCAGACTGGAGGGATACGCTGTATTCCGGCGAACAGCCGCCGAATAAAACCAATACATTCTTCATTTTTGTTATCCTTTCTCTTCGATAAACGTCTCCTCCGGGAGGGGGTAACCGATTCGGCATCTGTTCCGATACAGCAAGTTGGACGCAATACACTCTTCCGAGGCCCTGACGACAATTTTTCGGCGGATGTCCACTTCTTCGTAGACCGCGCCCTTTTTCCGGTAATAGGACGGAGTTCCGTTGATGATTTTATAGGTGAGCCCATTGTCCCGGTCGGTAAACACCCGCCCGATGATATGTTCATCGTCAAAGGCAAAGGAGATTTGGAAGGTCGATTCGGTGTCGTTTCGCACCTTCAAATCCGTCCAGCCCTCCGAGACGGTGGCGTCCACGCCGACGGGCGCGTCGCTTTTCGGCTCTGGGAAATCCTTTGTCAGGTGTCCCCGCCGCTCCACGATGGTCAGCGGGGTATGCAGAAACATCCAAAACAAGAGATTGCTGATCTGGCATAAGCCGCCGCCCGGCCGGGTGGTGAGCTTCCCATCGATTTCCACCAGGCCCTCTCTGTATGGCGTGTCCCGGTCGGCGTACCGCACCAGCTGCCAAAACGAGAAGGTTTCCCCCGGCCGGATCACCAGTTTGTCCATGGTGGCCGCGGCCAGTTTTAAATTGAAGACCTTGTTTTCCTGGTACATCATGCTGAAGCCAGTGCTCCGGTTGTACATGGGGCAGGCCGATTCAAAAAGCAGGCAGGGGAGCAGCTCGTCCGCCTGCCTCAAAGCGTAACGGTTTCGATCCAGTTCCATTTTCAGATAAAAACAGAAAACCTTCTGTTTGATTCTCAGCGGCAGAAGCCAGGGCAGAATCTGCGTCAGCCTTTTTCGTCCCATCTATATTCCTCTATTCCAATGATTCGATATATTCTTCAAGGCAGAGTCCCTGACGGTACATTTTTGCAGCGGCTTCTACTCCCACGTACCGGTAATGCCAGGGCTCGTGAATCGTCCCGGTGATTTCCGTCTTATCCGAAGGGTAACGTTTGACAAAGCCGTACCGATGGGCGTTTTTTTCGAGCCATTCATACACCTCGTTGCCCGCCGAGTGGATGCCGTCCGCGTTGATGTCGGCGGCCAGCCCCAACTGATGTTCGCTGGTCCCTGGGACAGCCACCCACTCTTGGGCTTTGTTTTTTGCTTCCTCCGGGGAATACCCTTCCTGTTTGTAATCGGCGATTTTTTCGTCCATGAGGCTTTGCTGCTCTTTGGCCGTTCGGTATCCCGACGCGACGATGGGGTAGACACCGTCCGCCCGGGCGTCGTCGAACATCTGCTGGAGCGCCGGGTAGATACGGGAATCCACCGACTGACCGTTTGATAGTTTTGTCAGCTCTACCTCATAGCCGTCGGGGATCGGATGCTCCCGGTTAACGAGAATCAGATTCCACGCCGTTTTGTCTCCGGAACTTTCGCCAAAAGCGGCGGGAACGCCGGCGTTCTTGTCGTCAGCGTCGGTATTTTGCGCCATAACGATCTGCCGTACATCCGGCCTCGCCCCATCGATTTGCCGGAACAGCCCGTATCCCAGGACAGCCAGCACCATGAGCCAGAAAAGAACCGTAGTCCATTTTTTGTCCCGCCTTTTTTGCCCTCTTCGCTTTTGAGGCTGCCTGCCGGACGGCAGCGCTTGAGTTTTGTTGTTCATTGCACTTCCTCTTTCCCGGGGACATGAAAAATCCCCGCCCGATATCTTTATGATACCAAAGCGGGGACGTTTATGTTTTTATTTTTACATCCAAAAGCCTGATGTTTTTATCAATCAAATCATACGATTTTCTGACGGCTGTAGGGAAGCCGTACGGTGAAGACGATGCTCTCATCGGCGCTTTCAGCTGTGATGATGCCGCCGTGAAGCTCGACGATTTCTTTGGCGATGGCCAACCCTAAGCCCGCTCCGCCGGTGGAGCTTGCCCGGGCGGAATCCAGCCGGAAAAACTGCTCGAAGATACGGCTGAGCTTTTCCGGGGGGATGGTTTTACCGTGGTTTTGAACGCGAATCGTCACGTGGTTTTGCCGCTGTTCCAACGAGATGAGGATCTGGGTTTTCGGATAGCTGTAGCCTAGGGCGTTGCGCAGGAGGTTATCGAATACCCGCTCCAGCTTGTCCGGGTCGCAGATCAGCTGGACGTCCGGGGCAAGGCGGGTTTCACAGGTCAGCTCCTTTTCTGCCAAAACCGGCTGGAACTCAAAGGCGACCTGCTCCAGCATGCGGGTCAGGTTCACCGATTCTTCTTCCAGCGTCAGATGAGTGAGGTTAAACCGGGTGATGTCGAAAAACTCGTTGATAAGGTCTTCCAGCCGCTCCGCTTTCGAAAGGGCGATGCCGGTGTATTTGGCACGCAGTTCGGGCGAAATCTCCGGCTCGTCCCGCAGGAGGGTCATGTAGCCAATGACGCTGGTCAGCGGGGTTTTCAGGTCGTGGGCCAGGTAGACGATCAAATCGTTTTTCCTCTGCTCCGCTTCTTTGGCTGCCCGGGCGTCCCGGAGAGCCTTTTCCCGTACCAGATTGAGCTCGTTTTGAGTGTCAGCCATGGCGGCGGACAAAAGGATGGGCTGTTCAGTGGGCCGGGCCAACTGTTCCGCCGCCGCGACGATTTCATCCAGATAGCGAAGGGGCTTGGAAATAAAAAAATAAGTGATAAACGCCCATGCGATCAAGCTGATCCCGCCGACAAAAACGAAAATATACTCTTTCACAAACCGCAAAATCCAGTAGAAGGGGTTTGTGTCGTACCAGATAAATTGCTGGCAAACAAATGCGGCCAGGAACACGAACAGAACCAGTCCTGTGATGAACCCCAAAAGCGTCAAAAAATACTGGGCCAGCAATCGGCGGGACAGCTTGCTGCGACGGCTTTTCCTCCCATAATAATCATACCTATTCAATGGTGTAACCCACCCCCCAAACGGTTTTAATGAATTTCGGCTTCCGACTGGGTTCTTTCATCTTTTCCCGCAGCCGGGCGATGTGCGCCATGACGGTATTGTTGTTGTCCAGATATTTCTCGCCCCACACCGCTTCGAACAGTTCCTCTGACGGAACTACCTTGCCCTTGTGCCCGCAGAGATACCAAAGGATGTCGAATTCGATGGGGGTCAGATTAAGCTCTTCTCCATACAGAAAGCACTTTCTGCTATCCCGGCAGACGTAAAGCCCGCCCTCTTCATACTCCTGCTTTTCCTCTTCTAAGGGGTGGGAAGCGTTGTACCGGGTATACCGCCGAAGCTGGGTCTTGACCCGGGCTATTAGCTCCAGGGGATTGAAGGGCTTTGTCATGTAGTCGTCTGCTCCCAGGGTAAGCCCCATGATTTTGTCCATGTCCTCCACCTTTGCCGTGAGCATGATAATGGGGAACACATGGCTTTCTCGGATTTTCTGACAGAGGGTAAAGCCGCTCATATCCGGGAGCATCACATCCAAAACCGCCAAGTCCAGTTCCTCCTGCTCAACACAGCGAAGAGCGTCTGAAGCGTTATAAAACTTAAAGACCCGGTAGCCATCGTTTTTAAGGTAGAGTTCCACCAGATCGGCGATTTCCTGTTCGTCGTCCACCACAAGAATGTTATTTGACATCATCTCAACCCTTTTCCTTGAGTACACCCATATTTTAGCAGATTTTCCACTTGATTGTCTGCCGGTTCTCATACGAAATTCTTACGATTTTCTCACAGAAGGTTTTCTGCTTTGATTGTAACACATTTCTTCTCCCAAAGAAAGAAAAACGCCTTCTCTCGATATCATCGCCCGCGAAGGGCCGGTTTATCCTTCTGTCTCCTTCTATAAAACGACGAAGAAGCGGCGCGATTTCGGTCACGCCGCTTCTTCAGGAAAGGTATTTTCGGTTAAATGACGTTGTAACGCTGCATCAGCTCTTCGATAACGGTGCCGGAAATCCGTTTGAGAACCTTTTTTTCCAGAAGCTCCGCCATGAACGGAAGCTTTAAGTCAGTGAGCTTTTTGCCGTCCATCATCTTGGAGGTGGAGTCCAAAAGTACCCGCACATCATAGCAGGAGCCGAACACCTCGGGTACGCCCCGATCTACATTGAGCAAGGTGTAGACCGCCTCCATGGCGGTGCGGACCGAATACTCGGTGGTGAACACTGTGTCGCGGACGGTGTCGGCGAACTGACCAATAAAGGCGAAGTTCACACATCCATCGGGGACAACTTTCGGGCGGTCGCCTTTCCGACGGGGCATGAAAAAGGCGGTGATATAAGGCATCATGCAGGGGATGCAGCGAGCGGAATTGACAGCCATCTCATGAATTTCCGACTCGGGGACCCCTAGGTGATAGAGCCATTCCTCGGTGATTTCCGTCCCGGTGCAGTCTTTCATGGGCTTTTTGATAAAATTGCCGGGCCGGTCGGTGAAGAGCCCGTAAACCCAGACCACCAGCTGGTCTTTGGATTGCTCTTTAAAGTGGGGCTGCCGGTTTAGGGTGTAGCTCATGAGCCAGCCCGAATCCTTGACGGTGATGATGCCTCCGGTGACGACTTTGCCGCTGAAGGGGTCCCGTTTGCAGATTTTCTGGATATAAGGCGGGATTTTATCATCCAAAGTGGTAATGGTTGCCGACTCCCAGTTGGTTTTTTCAACTTGGGTGCAGAATTTGTCCGGGTGTCCGAAAGATGGATCCTGTCTCGCGATATTCCGCCACAGTTCCCAGCAGCCGCCGGGAGAAGTGTTCAAAGCGGGAGCGTGATCGTTGTCCCCCAGGGTAGAGTTTTCGGTGCAGCTGCCGTTTGTGACGAATACGAGGTCGTCTTCGATGAGGTCGATCACTTCTTCTTTGCCGCCATGGACGCAGCAGATCTGTCTCGCTACCTTTTTGCCTCCGCTGATGTCGAAGACCACGTTTGTCACCTTAGTGTCGTACTGGAACTGGACGTTGTGGGCCTCCAGGTATTTGACCATGGGGAGAATCAGAGATTCGTACTGGTTGTATTTTGTGAATTTCAGAGCCGAGAAGTCCGGAAGCCCACCGATGTGGTGGATAAACCGCTGAATGTAGAGTTTCATTTCCAGGGCACTGTGCCAGTCCTCAAAGGCGAACATGGTGCGCCAGTAAAGCCAGAAATTGGAGGCGAAAAACTCGTCGGTGAACACGTCAGAAATGGTTTTGTCGTAGAGATCCTCGTCTTTTGTGAGGAACAATTTAACGATTTCCATCGATGCTTTGTCGCTGAGGGCAAATTTGCCGTCAGTGTGGGCGTCCTCACCCCGGTTAATGGTGGCCCGCATCAGCGAGTAATTGGGGTCGTCCTTGTTGAGCCAGTAGTATTCGTCCAGCACCGACACCCCCTCGGTTTCGATGGACGGGATGGAGTGGAACAAATCCCACAGGCATTCGAAGTGGTTTTCCATTTCCCGGCCGCCCCGGATGATGAATCCCTTCTGCGGGTCGTTGATGCCGTCGCAGGCACCGCCTGGAAGGGAGAGTTCCTCGAGAATGTGGATGTGTTCTCCTTTCATCTGGCCATCCCGGACGAGAAAACAGGCGGCCGCCAGAGAAGCAAGCCCCGAGCCCACCAGATAGGCGGATTTTTTATCGACGCCCTCCGGCTTTCGGGGACGGGCAAACGCTTCGTAATTTCCGTTGCTGTAATACATGACTGATTCCTCCTTGCAGTTTTTAGGATGATTATAGAATACCCACTTTGTACTGCCTTTACCATAGACAAAAAAAGACTCCTGTCTCAAATCCAGACAGGGGCCTTTTATTGTAGCAATTTTGTACACTTTAAGGAATTTGTCTAAGGATGTGCGGTGCTGAACCGTTCCAGCGCCTCGGTAAAATTCCCGTGGATAACGACGCTGAGCCGTCCCAGAATCGTTTTTGGGTCCTCCTTCATTCCGGCGCCGATCCAGTCGAGAATCAGCCCGACAAATCCGTATTTGTAAAAGTGGGCGATAAAGGTTTTATCCCTGTCCCGGACAGAAAACCCGGCGCTTTTTTCGTTGATGACATCCATGAGAAGGTTATAAGCTTCCTTGTAGAGAAATCGCTCCAGATACTCCCGACTCAAGGAGTGGTAGGTGTTTAAAACGAAGACTTTGTTTTTTTGTATGTACTGGAACAGCTGCAAAAATCCTTGCTCCCAGGTGTCATAGGTCCGTTTGTCTCCCAGGGCGACCGCCACCTCGCTCGTATAAATCCACTCCACCAGGTCGTAAATATCCTGAAAGTGATAATAGAAAGTCTGGCGATTGACCTGGCAGTCCTCAGCGATGTCGGTGACAGTGATCTTGTCCAACGGCTTCTCCAGGGAGAGCTTTTTAAGGGATCCAGCCAAGGCTTTTTTTGTGATCTGCGACATGGCGCACCTCCTGATTGCGGTTATAGCTTTATTTTATCAAATTCCAGGCAGAAAATCCACTGCCATTCGGTGACAAAACAGTGAACAACATTTGAGCTCTGTCCGAAAAAGTCGCCATAGACGTTTTATAAATTCTGTGCTAAAATAATGTCTGCTAAACGAACCTCTTGCGGTTTATTCCCATGGCAGTGCCCGAGGATGCTGTATGGATACCGTGCCGTAACAGGCTGTGAAAAGCGTATTGAGAAAGGAACAGAGAAAAATGGACAAGCATAAAAATATCACTTTGATCGGTATGCCGGGGGCAGGGAAAAGCACCATCGGCGTATTGCTGGCAAAGGCCGTCGGCGGAGCTTTCATTGACACCGATCTGTTGCTCCAACAAAAGCACTGCAAGCTGTTGCAGCAAATCGTAGACGAGCTGGGGTTCCAGGGCTTCATCGAGGAAGAAGGAAATACCATCTGCACAGTTTCACCGGAGCACGCCGTCATCGCCACCGGGGGCAGCGCCATCTACTATGAGCCCGCTATGAAACACCTGGAGGAGATATCCGAGATTATTTATCTGAGGCTCTCTCTTGATGAGATCGACAGCCGGATCAATAACCGTGCCACCAGGG
>CABUOE010000060.1 GCA_902493155.1 uncultured Eubacteriales bacterium | reverse complement strand
CGGAGCAAAATTCGGTCTCCCTCCCCTTCCACCAGACGCGACACCAGGGTTCCCCGGGACAGCAGGCCGTCCACGGCGGCTTTTAAATCCCTCACCGGCAAACGGAAAAAGGATTTCGCCATGGGCAGGTCAAAGGCCACGATCCGGTAGGCAAACCGCTGCACCGCCGCCTCGATGGCCTCCCCTCTGGGCAGGCTAAGGTTCAGTTCAGGAAATTCCCCTTCCATTAAATACCAAGCCCGATCCCACTCGTTGTCGGCCTGATCCTCGAAGACGAGAAACGCCTCCTGCAATTTATGCAGCGCCGGGGTGATTTCCTTCACCAGCCGCCCGGTCAGCTCCTTCATCAGCCCGATGTTCATAGGCCCCTCCCGCCTCAGCAGCAGAATGAGCTCCTCCTGAACTTCGGTGAGGACCTTTGGGGCTTTGCGGTAGATACTGCCATAGAGGGACAAATCCCGCCTATCCACATATCCAATTGTCCCGCCTTGGAACCGACCTTTGAGGATCTCCCGCCTTGCCCGGCGGCGAGTGTTGAAAAAATGGTCGTCAAAGGAAGCCCGATAGCTGAGTACCGGCGGCTCCCCGGGGCAGCACCAGTAAACGGTGGGTACCGGGGATAAATCGCGAAACAGCGTCTCGTACTCCTCCTCCGAGGCCTTTTCCCCTATAAACTGCCGCCGCATCCGAAGCGCGGCCACATTTTTCTCATTGAGCATATCCATCCCCCTTACATGCTGATCCGTTGTATCCTTTTAACTGCCGCTGAACAAAGGTATTTTTGAATTTTAAACGAATAGATATTTCCTTCACATTCTATCATATCCCACCTTAAAAGGCAACGCTTTTCCCCTCCGCTGAAGCAACCAAACAGCACTCCATCCTCCCCAAAGGAAAACCGCCCGTACTGCACAGTACAGGCGGTTTTCCCAATCAATAAGGATGGATATATCAATGAGGTGTTAGCAATATTCATGACCGAGAGCGCTTCTTCCGCCCTACTGGACGGGATTTTTTCGCAGATTATTTCAAAAAAATTCACAAAGGGTTGATTTTTAGGTTCCTGTGTGCTAAAATATAAAAATAATCCATTGTAATAGTCAAGGTTAATTTTTATTATAATGAAGAAAAAATTATCTCAGCGGTGATGACGCCCGCTGGATGAATGAATTCATGCAGATTCCAGCAGGTGAAAACCTGTTGCTCTCGATAGCTGGAGAATGAAGGAGATTAGAACACAAGAGCCGCATCCCCGTCAAGTGGGAGGCGGTTTTTGTGTTTTTTCGAGTGAGCGTTACTTACTCCGTAATGCCTTTCCTCCATCAAAACAGCAAACCGGCAAGGATTTCATTCCCTGCCGGTTTATTTATTTTCTTTATTATTTGGAATGTAGTCCATGACGTCGTCCGGCGTACACTCCAATTTGTCGCAAATCTCATCGATGATTTTCAAAGAAACGTATTCATTTTTTGCCATCCGCTTGATGGTGCTCATCGAAATGTCCACCGCGTCTGCAAATTCTTTTTTGGACATCTCCAGGTCAATGAGCATCTTCCACAAAGGTTTGTAACTAAAAGACATTTCATCACCTACTTTGTTAGAGTATACCATTTAGGCGAACAGTTCTCAAGCAAAATATTTTAGAAATTTATCGAAAAAACATTGACAAAAGTCCAAAATTAGTTATAATAAGATTATATTTAAACCTAAATGGACTATTTTTGGCCCTTTATGAATCAATTGTAAATTTCCCATTATCCCAGCTATCTTCCGGCTCCCGGGCAGGAGGCTCGTCTTTCATCCACCGCAATCACGCAGACCCCCTCGCTCCATATAACTGGATTCGCCGTTCTTATAAAAGAGGGACATGCCGCGGTTTGACGGGTTTCCTGCCCGAGTGTCGGAACTTTTCAGAGGCGCTCCGGCGGCCGATATTCTCATTCCTGCACCAGCCGTCAAACAGTCTTCAAATGTAAAGCATATTTACTTGTCAGCACATTCCTCGCAATTTCCGGCTATGAACGATTTCAGCGTAGTCCCAACCGCCGCTTTCTTTCCGGCTTTCGATTCCCTTGGAAATCCCCGCTGCCATCATCATTTAGGCGCGCCGCTTCTTTTTGGGATAAGGCGTGGGGTCATCGGTCAGATTCAGGAGATAATCGACGCTGACGCCGTAATATTCCGCCAAATTTTTCAAAAGCGCCTCGGTGATCTGCTGGACTCCCGTCTCGATATAGCTGTACTTCCGCTGGGTGATGCCGATCGCGGTCGCGACCTGACGCTGGGTCAAATCCCTGTCCACCCGAAGCTCCTTCAAACGATTCAACTCTGCTTCACTCCTACCAATGATGCCGTCCGCAGGCCTCCCCCCCACGGTGCCCGGCCGCGTCCCGTACCAGTTCCCAATGGGCAGCTCCACCCGGGCGCAAAAATTTTTTGCAACGGTCATCGCCGTTTTTCAGGCGGTTTTCCACTATTTGTAAAAAATATTATACACGAATTATAATTAACCCATTGACGTTTAGATAGATTTTATCTATAATTATATTATTAAAAGAATATTATTTAAATTTACCCGGCGTTTGGGCAGGAAGCTCGTCTTGCACCCCTGCGTATTTTCGGACCCGCGCCCGATGTTTTCCCCTAAGGCAAACATGGGGAGCGGTATACGCAGCTGATGGGCTTCCTGCCCAAACGCCGGAACGCCTGCTTGATGCAAGCAGATGTTTTTTGCCCAAATCTAGCATTACCCCTTGACAAATAAAATATCCCCCGTTATAATAGTTAAGCAGTTTTAATTAATTTTACTTAACTATTTATTCCGGAGGATTCCCATGAAATTTCTCGACACTATCAACCATTTTTATTACCAGATGTCGCTGCGAGAGCTGCGGATGACGAAAGACGCAGGCAGCTACAAAGAGCTGACCAACAACAGCATGGTCTACTTAGATATCATCTCCCAGACGGAACAATGCACCGTCAGCAAGCTGGCCGATGCTTTGAGCATCACCAAATCCGCCGTCACCATGAAGGTGAACGAGCTTGTAAAGCGGGGATTTCTCGTCAAAACCCAGAGCGCAACCGACAAGCGGGTCTTTTACCTGACCCTCCACCCGGAGATGCAGGACATTTACGACCGTTTCGACAACATCTTCACCTCCATCGGCCGGAAAATGGAGCGGAAATACACCCAGGAGGAGCTTTCTCTCTTTTGCCAGATGCTCTCAGACGTGGCCGACTGCGAATGGGAGGGTTTCGATGAGTAACGCATTATCCAACCGCATCACCCTGCCCTTCCTCATTAAATTCACCCTGCCCTCGGTCATCGTCATGCTGTTTACCGCCCTTTACACCATTGTGGACGGGTTTTTCGTGTCGAATTTTGTCAACACCGACGCTTTGTCCGCAGTAAACATCGTCTACCCGGTTGTCAACGTAGTTTACGCCGTCGGATTGATGTTCGGCACCGGACTCACCGCCATCGTCGCCCGCAAAATGGGCGAAGGCAAGCGGGAGGAAGCCTGCCAGGTCTTTTCCTTCGTCTGTCTGAGCGCCGCCCTCTTCGGTCTCGTGCTGACCATAGCGTCCTTTTTCAGCCTGGACGGCCTCATCCGCCTTCTGGGCTCCAACGACGCCCTCCACGGCTATTGTCGGGATTACGCCCTGACCCTCCTTCCCTTCTTCCCCTTGAGCATCCTCCAGCTGGTGTTCCAGAGCATGATAGTCGCCGACGGCCGCCCCGGATTGGGGCTCATAACCTCTCTGTCCGGCGGATTTGCCAATATGATCCTGGACTATGTCTTTGTCGTCCCCGTGGGCATGGGCATCGCCGGGGCCGCCCTGGCCACCGGTATCGGCTACTGCATTCCCTCTGTGGTAGGGCTTGTCTATTTCTCCATCAACCGCAAGGGCGTGCATTTTGTGAAGCCCCTGCCCCAGTGGAAGTCCCTGCTCCACAGCGTCACAAACGGCTCGTCGGAGATGGTGAGCAACCTGGCCATGAGCATCACTACCTTCCTTTTTAATATCATAATGATGCGTACATTAGGGCAGGACGGCGTGGCGGCTATTACCATCGTCATGTACCTGGACTTCCTGCTGGTTTCCATCAATTTGGGGTACTCCATGGGCGTCGCCCCCCTCATCAGCTACAACTACGGCGCCCAGGATCACGAAAAGCTCAAAAAGCTGTTCCGGCTGAGCATGATGCTGTTCACCGGCTTTTCGGTGCTGGTGACAGCGGGGGCACTTTTGTTCCCCGGCCCGCTGGCGGCAATATTCGCAAGGCCCGGCACCGACGTGTTCCAGTTTGCCGTCCGGGGGCTTTTGATCTACGCGATCAGCTACCTCTTTAAAGGCTACAACATTTTCGCTTCGGCCATGTTCACCGCCTTTTCCGACGGAAAAACCTCCGCCATCCTCTCCTTCCTGCGGACCTTCCTGTTCTTAGTGGCCTGCACCTTGGGGATGACGGCTCTGTTCGGCGCCGACGGCGTCTGGCTGGCGGCCCCGGCGGCGGAACTTTTGGCCCTGGCTGTGACGGTGTTCTGCTTTATCAAATACCGCCGCGTCTACCATTATCTATAACAATTTTCCGTTATAATAAAAGGGTCTGCTGAAAAATAGCCTATCCGGAAAATACAAAAAAATTGTAGGGGCTGATGCCCACATCCAACCCGCTTCTAAGAGAAAAATTCTCTGAAAGGCGAGCCGACGTGGGCGTCGGCCCCTATATTTTTGTTTGCAATTGTGCTAATTCCTATTGTAAATTCTTTTGCAACGATCCCTTGTGCTATATAGTGGAAGCGGGTATTTGTTTGTCCGCTTCCCTTTTTGATTTGGCCGCATTCACGAGATGGAGCCCCATATCCCGTCCGTATCGGACGTCGCTGAATGCTCCGCCGAAATCGGTCTGCTGGAAATAGAACAGGAACCGGGAATGGCAGATGGTGTACCGGTTGGGCCGCAAGCGCGGGTGGGATTTGCGGCAGAGGCAGAGGATCTCGTCGAAATCGTCCTCATAGTTGGCTAGCCAATGAGCGTCCGCCCCAATCAGTATCAGCCGAATGGGGATGTAGCTGTAGCATTGCTGGAGCATTTGAAGAGTTTCCAGGCAGAGGCGCTCAAAAGGCCCCACCCCGGAAAACAGGAAATCGGTGACGCCCCGGGCGATGAGGTTGTTGAATTCGTATTCCAGGACGGGCTCGTAGCCGGGCGGGATATCGGTCCGTCCCACGATACAGCAGCTATGTTTTTTGTTGAATTGTATTTCCATAAATATTACTCCTGTGTATGGCTATATGTACTAATAGATAGGTATTAGTATATAATACCTAATATCCAAATGTCAATAGGTATGATAATCTATATCTATATATAGGAGGGAAAAGCCATGGGTACTTTGAGGACAATTGTCGAAAATGTGGTAGGCAAAGAGCGGCCGTATGGAAAGGTCGAGCTGTTTTTGGGCGAATATATGGACGCGCACGGCTTTTCCAGAAACGGGTTGGCAAAGCGCACAGGTCTTGACTATAAGACCGTCGACCGGTATTACCAGAATAAAAACGTGGAACGGGTGGACTTGAGTCTGCTGGCGAAATTCTGCTACTCGATGAATTGCGACCTAACGGACATTTTAAGGTATCTTCCCCCGGAAAACGATTGACGAAAGCCGCCCCGCCTGCCGCGTGGGGCGGTTTTGTTATGTATAAGGTGTGGTACGGGCGGGCGGAGCAGAGCCCCGCCCCTACATTCCCCGCGGTTTAACATTGTTTTTGTCTATCGGCGCACCCACACCCGCCCTCAGGCACAACAAAAACACCAGCATTCAATCCAAAACGGATGGGAATTCATCCGTTTTTTTTCGTGCCGCGATGTTGATTGGCCGCACGCCCATTCCTTCGCCGTAATTGATGTCGTTCTTAGCTCCGCCGAAGTCGGTGAGCTGAAAATAGATCATAAACCGGGAATGTTCGATGACGATGCGGTTCAGGGAAAAAGAGGGGTCTTTTTCGGGCCGCAGGCAAACTACGGCGTCGAAATCATACTCCGCGGCGGTGAGCAGCCTGATGTCGGTGCCAATGAGAACGGTTTTAATGGGAATGTAGTCGTAGGTTTTTTGAAAGTTGCGCAGAGCCCTGAGGCAAAAGCGCTCAAAAGGGCCCACCCCGGCAAACAGGTAGCAGGTGATTCCGTGGGCGATGAGGTTATCCAATTCGTATTCCAGTGTGGCCCGGTATCCGGGAGGAATGTCGGGGCGGCCGAGGATGCAGCAGGTTCTTTTCTTCATTTTTGGATCTCCTGATTTGACAGACGCTCGATAACAAGGTTGTTGATCGCGTATTCCAGCATGGTATTGATTAATTCATTACGGGAGTGATGCGTTTCTTCGGCCAGCAGGTCTAGTCGACGGATAACCTCTTCCGATATCCGAATCGTCGTGACACGAAATCCATCTTCACCGCGAATTTTAATTTTTAGCGGCTCTCTATTAGTATCATTCATAACATCACTTCCTGTATCTATTGTAAAATATTGGAAGAAAGATTTATATATTATTAATCCCCATTCTTTGAGAATATTGGACGATTGTAACATATATTAAAAATTGTTGTTGCCTTCCATTGAATCTTATAAGGTTCCACGGATAATTTTTGTTGTGACTTTACTGGACTACACCTTGTTTGGTTCAATAATCATATCATACCATGTGAAACCCGATTTTACATTTGGGATATGTACACTTAGGTATACAGATACTCAAGTGTACATATCCGGAATGCAAAGTATGGGGATATGTGCTATGGTATACAGGATGATCTTACTCAATCCGTCCTATTTCCAATTCGCTCTCTCGGCGGGAGGCCCGAAAACCGCGGCATGTCCCTCGATCCCTGCATTGCGGCGCAGTCCGATTGTACGGAGAGGGGGTCTGCCTGAATGCGGGTGGTGAATCGGACCTCCGGCCAAAATAGCGAAACATAAACTGTCTTTTTCCATCTGACAACAGTATCATAGCACATATCTCCAGATTTGACATTATACCTAATGCAGTATAATACCTATACAAGTAGGGGCGGCCATCGGCCGCCCGCGGTTTCCCACAGCTTTTGCCTATCGGCGGGCGGCTGATAGCCGCCCCTACAATCCCCGAAACGTTTCGGAAAAATGGTAGGGGGCGACGCCCACGTCGCCCCGAGTTTATCCCGATATGTTGTACGATATGGCGGGCGGCTGATAGCCACCCCTACACTCCAGTGAAACAACAAAAAAGACGAACCGAAACGGTTCGTCTTTTTTCTTACGAAAGCTTATTCCTCCGCTTTTTCTTCCTCTGCGGGGGCTTCCTCTTTCTTTTTGCCCAAAAATTCCGGCAGGTTCATCCCCGCCATATCGAACATCTCGTTCATGGGCGGAATGCTCTTCATAAGCCCGGACACAAAGCCCGCAGTCGCGGTTTTGCCGTCCTTCTCGCCGCCGTCCCAGACGGTGACCTTGTCGATCTTGATGCCCTTGACGGCCTCCACCTGGATTTTTAAGAGGTCTTCCATCTTGTCGGCCAGCATCAGGCGCAACGCGTCGTTGGCGTCGCCGCCGGCGGCGTTGACAATCTCTTTGAGACCTTCCGCCTGTTTCATCAGCATGTTCTGCATACCTTCCGCCTCTGCGGTCATGCGGGCGACGATAGCGTCGGCCTCACCTTGGGCGCGGCGTCTGGTCTGCTCGGCTTCGGCTTCGGCTTCCAGTTCCATTTTGCGTTTTTCGATCTCGGTCTTGACGATGATGTCAGCTTCCAAAGTGGCCTTTTCACGGGCAAAACGGGCGGCCTCAGCCTGCTGCTCAGCGGAGTAGGCTTCTTCCAAAGCCTTCGCCGCCTGGATTTTCTCGGCGGAGGTTGCGATTTTTAGCGCTTCCGCCTCTTTTTCCCGGCGGGCTGCGTTAGACATGGCGATGTTAATCTGAGCCTCGTTTTCACCCTCGATGGCGATGGAGTTTGCCTGGGCCACCTGGACGCGCTGGTCACGGTTGGCGTTGGCCTCGCCGATGGAGCCGTCGCGCTCTTTCTCGGCGACGCTCTTCTTGGCGTCGTTGATGGCTTTTGCCGCCGCCTCTTTACCGAGGGCGGAGATATAGCCCGACTCGTCGCTGATGTCGGTGACGTTTACGTTGATGAGCCGCAGACCGATTTTTTTCAACTCGCCTTCCACGTTGCTGGAAACCGCCGCTAAGAATTTATCCCTGTCGGTGTTGATTTCCTCAATGTCCATGGTTGCGATGACAAGACGAAGCTGTCCGAAGATGATGTCCTTTGCCAGCTCTTGGATTTCCTGGAGTTTCAGGCCCAGCAGCCGTTCCGCCGCATTCTGCATGACGCCGGGCTCGGTGGAGATACCCACGGTGAACCGGGACGGCACGTTGATGCGGATATTCTGCCTCGACAGGGCACTCTGCAAATCCACCGAGATGGAGATAGGGGTCAAATCGAGAAACTCGTAAGCCTGCACCACCGGCCAGATGAAGCTTGCGCCGCCGTGGACGCACTTGGCGGTACGGCTGGAGCCGTCTTTGTTGTTGCCCACGTTACCGTAGATGACCATGACCTTGTCGGAAGGGCACTTTTTGTACCGGGACAGGATCAGGAGCAGTAGGGAGAACAGAATCACAACAATGACGACAATTAAAATGAGCATTTCAATAGATAAACTGTTTGGCATATTCTTTCCCTCTCTTTTTGTGTATTTATTTTTTGCGGACGAGCAGCGCTGTATCCAAAACCTCTCGGACGACGACCTTTTGGCCGGTGGGAATATCCTCCCTCTCGTCGGTCACTGCGTCGAATTCGGTCAGCGTCTCCCCTACAAGGACGTTTACCTTGCCCGCGCCCTGCTTTTTGGCGGGAATGGTCAGGTAAACTTCTCCTTCTTTGCCCACGGCCTCTTTGGGGTTCATGGTGCCGTCGTACTGGCATTTTAAAATCCAGTCGAACAAAAGCGCCACCAAAATCATCATCAGCGCGCCGAACACCAGGGCCAGGAAGATGGAAACCACTGTGCCCAGTCCCCCTTTGAGCATCACCAGCCCCGACCAGCCAAACACCGCGAAAAACGCCACCAATCCCCTCAGGGTAAAGATGCGCAGGCTGTGGTCGAACTCGCCGGAGTCGTGAGGGGTGTTGTGGTCGCCGTGGATGTCGTGCTCGATGAGCTGGGGGCTTTCCTCAAAAGCGCCATTCAGCCCGTCATCGGGTACTTCTCCGGGCATTTCCGGCACAGCTCCGCCCGCTCCCGCGTCGAAGGCCGGGCCGAATTCATGTGGAGTAGCCTCCAGGTCGATGGAACTGTCGGGGACGTCAAATCCCACGTCAGGCCCGTCAAAATCCATATCCGGCCCGTCGAACCCTCCGTCCACATGAGTGTCGTGGACGAAACCGCCGTCGTCGCCGTCCCCTGCCCCATGGCCCAACCCAAGCAAGGTCAGGAGGGTCTGGATGACGAGGATTACCGTGGCCGAGATGGCGACGCAGGCAAAAATCTGCTGAAGCCCGGTTAAAGACTCCCACCATTGCAGCATAGCAATCATTCCTTTCTGACGTTTTCGCCTTTGTCGCTCCAGTTTCCCGGCGGAAAAGGCGCAAACGCCGGACGTTCCCTGTTTTTCGCTATTCCTCCTTTCGATGGGCCCGGCAACAGGTTTCCGGGACGAAAAATAGTGTGGGGTTTCGGGCTCATTCACCCAAATTCCCCGTAATCAACAAATCAATATCGATGGAGGTTATGAATTTTCCTGGGGAAGCGCGTCGTACATCTGCTGGGCCTGCTGCTTCAGCTTGGAGGCGACGTACGCCGTCACCATGATTTCCAGCACCTTCCGCACCCGCTCTTTGGCGCCGGGGAAGGGTTCCTCGTAGCCTTCGATGGCGTGGGCGCAGGCCTGGTCCACCGTCTCGTAGCTCAGCTGGCTCTGCCGAAACATCTTTCCCACCGCGTCTGCCGCAGACAGGTAGAGCGTCCTGTCGTCGATGATATCGTCGCTTTCGTCGTCCAGGTGCCCGTTGATGTAGCTTAACAGGCTGCACACCGTATCCAGCTGGAAGGAATCTTTGAGCATGTTGATGAGCAGAATGCGGCAAAACTGCCGGATCGTGTACCGCTTGTTCTGAGGCGGCGGCAAAAACCCCCGCTTCACCCAGTTCTGGATGGTGTAGGGTTCCAGCCCCGTCAGGGCAGCTACCTGAGATAGCATCAGCCCCCCGCTCAAAAACATGGGGGAAATAAGCCGGTCAGCGCTTTCGGCACTCAGGGATTCCGCCTCGATGGTGGAACCGGGCAGGTAATGAGTCATTTTTTCACCTTCTTTCCAGAAAAATCGACAAATAGTTTCGAGAACTCTTGAAAAGGTCTGAATAATTCCTTTAACGGTTTATTTAAATATATCATATGGTCGGTTGATTGTCAATAGGGTTCTGAAAATATTTTCTAATTTTTTGGATACCAAATCATCATACTTCCGTTTGGGTTATTCATCTTGCAAAACAGAGAAGCCCCTCCCAAAAATATTGACAAAGGCCGACGGATTGTTATAAAATGAATGTAGCTCATCTAGAATAATTCAAAGAATTGGAGGAAATTTTTATGAATGAAAAAGTTGCTGCACTGTTAAACGATCAAATCAACAAGGAATTGTACTCCGCTTACCTATATCTGGACATGGCCAATTTCTACACCGCCAAGGGCCTGGACGGATTTGCCAACTGGTATGAGATCCAGGCAAAGGAAGAGCAGGATCACGCCATGCTGATCTATCAGTACCTACATAATAACAGCCAGCCGGTTACGCTGGAAGCGGTTGCCAAACCGGACAAGGTCTACAAGGAATTGATGGATCCGCTGACCGCCGGACTGGAGCACGAACAATACGTCACTTCCCTGATCAACGCCATTTACGCGGCGGCCCAGGAGGATAACGATTTCCGCACCGTCCAGTTTTTGGACTGGTTTGTCAAAGAACAGGGAGAAGAGGAGAAAAACTCCGCCGATCTCATCACCAAAATGGAGCTGTTCGGCGACGATGCGAGAAGCCTTTATATGCTGAACAGTGAGCTGGCCGGCCGGGTCTACTCGGCTCCGTCGCTGGTGCTGTAACGGCGCAGGCTGGACTAACAACCTACCGGCGAAACAGGTTTTCCGCCGGTAGGATTCTTTATTAGGCGGAAAAGGGGCTGTTACAAAATAGCCTATCAGAAAGTAATGTACAAAAATAGGGGCTGACACCCACATCAGCCCGCTTCTAAGAGAAAAATTCTCTGAAAGGCGGGCCGACGTGGG
>CABUOE010000059.1 GCA_902493155.1 uncultured Eubacteriales bacterium | reverse complement strand
ACCATCCTCGTGTGGGGAACCACCTTTATTTCCTCCAAGATTCTTCTGCGAGATTTTTCCCCGGTGGAAATTCTCTTTATCCGCTTCGTCATCGGGTTTGTGGCCCTCTTTTTCTTTTACCCCCATCGGTTCCGGCCTCGGGAGCGAAAGCACGAGCTCTATTTCATGGGGGCGGGGCTTTGCGGTACGACGCTTTACTACCTCTTGGAGAATATCGCCCTGACCTATTCCTTTGCCTCCAACATCGGGGTCATCGTCTCTATCGCGCCTTTCTTCACGGCGATTTTTGCCCACTTTTTCCTGTACGGCGAACGGCTGCGGCCCCAGTTTTTCATCGGCTTCGTGGCGGCGATTTCTGGTATCGTGCTCATCAGCTTCAACGGCAGTACCGTCTTGAAGCTGAACCCGTTAGGCGACCTTCTGGCGGTTTTGGCGGCGGCGATCTGGGGCGTTTACTCGATTCTCGTTCGGAAAATCGCCGACTTTGGCTACAACACTGTCCAGACCACCCGGCGAATGTTCTTTTACGGCATCGTCTTCATGATCCCGGCCCTGTTCCTGATGGATTTCAGCCCCGATTGGTCGCTGTTTCTAAAGCCCGTCAACCTCTTTAACATTCTATTCCTGGGCATCATCGCGTCGGCGGCCTGTTTTGTCAGCTGGAATCTGGCCACCAAGTACATCGGCGCGGTCAAGACCAGCGTTTACATCTACTTTACCCCGGTGGTGACCATCATCACTTCGGCTCTGGTGCTCAAAGAGAAGATCACCGCCGTGGCCCTCATCGGGACAGTGCTCACTCTGTTCGGGCTGGTGCTGTCGGAGATTCCGCTGCCCTTTCGGAAGGCGGACAAGCAGGAAAAGCAACCGTAATTTCTACATAGACAAAACAAGCCGCCGATTATCCGGCGGCTTGTTTCAGCAATAGACTTCAATCTGGAAAAACTGCTCCACGAAGCGGGTCTCTGCGATAATTTCCTCTTTGGTGAAGGCGATACCCTCCGGGGCGGCCACCCATTTGTCCTCCGCGTCGTTTAACCGGTGGATCACGGCGATGACCGTCCCCCGGAAGGTTTCGAGAGGCTTATCCACCCCGAGAATGTAGACGTCCTGAGGGCTGCCGTCCCCAGCGATGACGTTTGGAACGTAGCCGTAGTTCACGGTGTAGAAAATGGTGTCCATCCGAGGATGATAGGTGCCGAGCGGCCGGTCGATGACAACGTCCACCGTCTGCCCGATGACATTTCGGTACTTATCCACGGTGTTTCCCCCTGGTTTTTGGAGCGGTGAGATGAAAACTCATCCGCACCATGTTTTTGATTTCCTCCGGGGGCACGTCGGAATTGAGCTCCACCGTGTTCCAGTGCTGCTTGTTCATGTGCCAGCCGGGGGTGACGCCATGGTAGGCCTGCCGGAGAAAATCCGCCTCCAGCGGCTCGCATTTTAAAATGACGCAGGTCTTTCCCGCAAGCTCGGCAAAAAAACCGAACCACTTGCCGTTGCTTTTGTGGCGGTAGATAGGCCCGGCGTCATCGAAGGGATTATACTCCTCCGCGTCGGCGAAGGTGAGCATGTAGTCCCGCAGTTTTTCTTGGGTCATATGGATTCCTCCATTTTGGTTCGAAGCTGATCAAATTTCCCCGTCACGGTCTGTTATGGCCGCACCTGTTGGGTGGATGTCCGGCCTCTTTACCGGAACAGGTCCTCTATCTTATGAAGCACCCCGGCCCGGGTAAAGCCGTCTATGAAGGCGAAGGGCTCTCGATTTCCATCGTAGAGGGATGCTGCCGCCGCGTCGTCCAGCCGTTTGTAGCGGATTTCCACCGACAGGGGCTCTTCGATTTGAAACGGCTTCATTTCAGGGAGCCGGCTGTAAGCCTTCTGCACACCGTCGTAGATGGCCTGAACTGCCGCCTGGGGGTGCAGGCTCAACGCCGCGTTCCAGCCGAGGCTTTCCTTGGTAACGACCGTCTCCGCCCAGGGAAAGCTCTTCTGGGCCTGTTCGATGCATTTGTCATCGGAGGAGACAAAGATAACGGGGACGCCGTGCTTTCCGGCGAAGGCGCCGTCGATTTCCATCTCGCCCACCTCCATCCCATTGATGCGGTAGGACTGAAAGGCCAGGGAGCTGTAGGTGTGGGCTAAAACGGCATTTGGAGTGCCCTCCCGAGCGTGATACCCGATGAACAGCACACCGTCAAAGCTTTCGTCGATTCCCGGAAAACGGGTTTTGCTTCCGCTTCCCAACAGGATTTTGCAGCGGGGGTCTAACAGGTCGTAGTCCAGATTGACGCCGCTTCCGTGGTTGTCCCAGACGATGACCTCTTTTGCGCCGCAGTCAAACAGCGCCCTGGCTGCGGCGTCGGCTTCCAAGGTGGCCTGCCGGGCGGCAAAAGAATAGTTTTTGCTGTCCTTAAGGCCCTTTTGGGGCTCGCCCACAACACAGGCCACGCCTTCACAATCCACACCGATGAAAAAACGACCTTTGTGTTCCATCATGATTCCTCTTTTCCAGCCCAAAACGGCTATGCGCTTCTTTTGCCCTCATTATAGCAACCGCTCAATGGGAAGTCAATAGAAGAAAAAATAACAAAAACGCCTTGTAAAGTGAAGGGACTTCCATGGCGTTTTCAGTAAAAAGCCCGACCTGCACGGCCGGGCATGTTTTTACATAGAATGGAGGTGTTTAGGCGTCGTCTTCCATCTGCTCCGGGAGAATGAGTTCCTCACGCTTTAACATCCGGTAAAAGAGCGCTGCCATGGTTCCCAGATAGGTGAGGAAAAACAGGGGAGAGAGCCGTCTGCCCTTTTCGCCGGCGCGGACGCCGATGAACAGTCCCAGCGACAGGAGACACACCTTCAAAAGTCCGATATCCGCAAGGGTGAAACGCTTGATTTTTTCCCTTGCCCAATTGAGTAATTGACACATAAAGACCCTTCCTTTCGGTGAGTAAAGCGGGACGAAACTGTGCGCCAATGGCGCTGGCACATTCTGTGTGCCGTTTATGGATATTATACATGGTTTTTATGGAAATGGGAAGAGGAAAATCAGTAAACCTGCGAAAAGAATGCAATTTTTCTTGACAGGGTGGATTTTCAGTGGTACAATGATACGAAAATTTACCAGAAAGGGAGGAAAATGGAATGCGCGGAGCGTTTTTCTGTGATTCCAAAGTGATTTACGCGTCCATGCCGGGAAACGGGCAGTGGGCTTATCCTCCTATTCCCATATCATAGGTGCTTTTGATGATACGCGGCGTAGGACGGTGAGCAAATCGCTGTTCTGCGCCGCTTTTATTTTTGCGGACGCTCGGTGAGCGGCAAAATCCCCGCGGCCTGATAAGGCTGCTTTTATGAAACGCAAGGAGGAATGAAGATGTTTACAGATTTGCATATACACACGACTTTTTCCGATTCGACCCTGACGCCGGAAGCGGTGGTACAGGAGGCAAAACGGAAGGGCTTTTCCCTGATTTCCGTCTGCGACCACAACACCACGAAAAGCTACCCCCAGCTGACAAAAGCCTGTCAAAAAGAGGGGATCAGCTTGATTCCCGGCGTGGAAATCGACGCTCAGGACGGGGAGCGGACGCTGCACATCCTGGCATATGGCTGCGATTTGCAGAACACGGCGCTCCAGTCGTTGCTGCTTTTTCATTCCCGCCTGATGGAGGATTTAAGTGTCGACCTGATCGCCGCCATGGCCAAGGATCACCCGGATCTGAGCTCTGAGGAATACGAGAATTATGAGCGAAACCCCCTCCGCGGCGGCTGGAAGGGCATCGACTACTTAAAGAGCAAGGGCTACCCGGCTGATTATCCCGAATGTATGCGCTACTATGCCGATTACGGAATCAAAGCGCGGCAGTCCTTCGAGGCGGTGGAAACCGTCTGCTCCATCATCCACGAAGCGGGAGGCAAGGCGGTGCTGGCCCATCCCGGCGATCGTCTGCCAAACGAAAAGCAGGCCTTTGTGGAAAACCTTGAGCGTCTGCGGAAGCTGGGAATCGACGGGGTGGAATGTTATTACCCGTCCCACAGCGACGAAATCACCGCCCTTGCGCTGCGTTTTTGTCAGGAGTACGGGCTGCTGGTGACGGCGGGAAGCGATTCCCACGGGGAATTCGCGAAATTTGTGAAAGGGGTGGAATACTATATCGGCGCGGTACAGGCCGACAAGCGGGGCCTCAATTTAGAAGGGCTTTTACCGGTATAGATTTCACGGAAAGGAAAATGTATGAAAATGAAAATAATCGAGCAAAATAACCTTGTCGTCGCGGTGGTGGAAAACGATTCGCCACAGATCACAAGCGCCCAGTCGGCGCTGGACCTGCTCATGGAAGCCCAGTACGGATTCGGGTGCAGCCGTCTGGCCGTCCCGAAGGAAGCGCTCCCGGAGGATTTCTTTGTGCTGAGCACTGGTCTTGCCGGAGAAATCCTGCAAAAATTCATTAACTACCAAGGAAAGATTGCCGTTTACGGGGACTTTTCCCACTATCGCAGCAAGCCTCTCCGGGACTTTATCTACGAAAGTAACAAGGGGAAGGACGTATTTTTCGTCTCCACCCGAGAAGAGGCGGTCAAGCGGCTTTTCGAGGCAAAATAGACGGATTTATTTGAAAAAGAAAGGAGCGATCCGATGAGTGCGTCGGAAACAGAAACCCTGTTACTGGTGAGCCCCGACATCTTTCATCGGAGGGAATACACTGATATGATGGAAGAATGGCTTCAGGACGGCGATCCCATTATTCCCAGCGCGCTGGTCTCCGGAAGCCTCACCTATGACGAATGGCTTTCCCGGGAGCGGAAATTCGAATCAGGGGATACCTGTCCCAGAGGGATGGTTCCCTGCAACCTGTATTTCCTTACGAGGGCGTCCGACGGCAAGATCGTCGGTGCTGCCAGTATCCGCTGGAGACTCAACAAGGAACTGCTCCACAACGGTGGGCACATTGGATACGGCATCCGGCCCTCAGAGCGGGGAAAAGGCTACGGAACCCGGCAGCTTCAGCTGATTTTAGACAAGTGCCGTGAGCGAAAGATGGAAAGGATACTGATTACCTGTTTAGAGGATAACCTCGCTTCTCAAAAGATCATCCTGCAAAATGGAGGCGTACTGGAAAACACGGCGACTACCTCTCAGGGGAAAACGGTTTGCCGCTATTGGGTGGAACTGTAAAAAAATCCGCAGAAGCCGTCGACTTTTGCGGATTTTTTGTTGGTGTTAAAAAGAGAAACTCCCGCTTTTTTCAAGCGGGAGCCTTTTAGTTTCAACAGATTTTTACAGGTTTGCTGAATCGTCGTCGGAGTTCTCGGAGGAATTGTCTTCGCTGACAGAAAAAACAGCTTCGTCCGGGAGCGGGGAAGGTTTAGTTTCGACGGAAGGGGCTTCCTCAGAGGGGTCCGGGATATCCACAGCGGGTGCGGAGGGAGTTGCTTCACCGTCAGGGGAGGGAGTCGAAACAGGCTCTTGATTGGAGACGGGCCCGTCAAAAGAGGGGACCTCTGCGGGAGAAGCGGCGCCCGCAAGGGGCTGGGACGAGGTGTTCCAGTTTTCAGGCGTAGGCGATACGTTCTGGAAGTAGTTCGGGGTGGCCTGGACAGGGGCGCTGAAGGGATTATTGTGATCCTCCAGCCAGTTTTTGCGGTAGAGTTCAACCATAGCGGCGGTATAGACGGTCTGGGAGGCTTGCGCCAGAATCAGACTCACCAGCCAGAGCAACAGCAATCCGACAAAAACCCCGGGGATCACTCTCGAGAAAGAGAATTCGTAAATGGTCAGGAAATAGGCGAGGCAGACTAGTATACCGGGAATGGTGCCGGCCATGAGGGAAAAGGCCAGAGAGTTGCCGATGCTGCGGCCAATGTGTTTAGACAGCATCTTAAAGCCCTGGGCAAAAGCCTGGGTAGCCTTGATGTTTTCGGTGGTCAAGGCAATATAGCTGTAGTAAGAGGCAGCAGAGATGACCAGGATGGCAAAATAAAGGGGAATGATGAGAATCAACAAAAATACCAGGAATACCGGTTCAAAGGAATAGTAGGATAGAGAAAAGATCCCGGCGATGAGGGCGCAGATGACGAATAGGATGACCCAGATGATGGTAACTGCTGCGCTGATTGCCAGCCAGATGAGGCTTAAAAGAAGGAACGGCCCGAATTTTTTCGAAAAGCGGCCTTTAAAGGACTGAGGACCGTTTTGCGGAGGCCGGGTGTAGGCGGTGAGCAGAGGGAGGGTGGTCAGTGTCGGCTGCAGTACGGCTACAGCCAGGGAAAGGACCGAGATAAAGGGAAGCAGGATCATCGCGGAGTGCATTTTGGAATTTTGTTTGACAAATTCTAAAATAGTGGAGGGGGCGGAAGAGATCAGAGAGAGTCCCAGGCCCAGCAGAACCCCGAACAGCAGGCTTATTTTCCAGTTGCGAGCACAATTTTTGATGCCGACGGTGAACATTTTCCAAATTGTCATAATCAGAATCCTCCTGTGGTGGGCAGTTGCCCGATTGTTTTCAGTATAGCATATTCTTTTCAAAAACACAATCGTTCGAACAGAGGAAAAGCGCCGGATGCGTCTCCGGCGCTTTTATAGGCGTTTATTCCCCAAAACCCGGCAATTGGATCCAGGAGCCGGTTTTGTCGCTTTGGATGCAGGCCTCGATGAGCTGCATA
Source organism: uncultured Eubacteriales bacterium (assembly GCA_902493155.1). Lineage (GTDB taxonomy): Bacteria > Bacillota > Clostridia > Oscillospirales > Ruminococcaceae > Fumia. The sequence goes on along the minus strand of CABUOE010000059.1, from coordinate 4,945 downwards.
ATCTGGTGGCCGTCCTCGAAGGTGGGGTAATTGACCTTCTTGTTCAGATATTTCCCGGTGCGGATGTAGATATAAAACTCGTTGATGGCGTTTTTCAAGGCGTCCACCCAGCCGCAGGGATGCCCGGCGGGCAGGGGGAGAAAACGGGATGCCGCTGGGGAAATATTCTGCGCCCCCAGGAAGATATACTCGTTGGGGGTGTTCCGGTGGCCGACGATGAGCTTGTCGGGATTTTCCTGATACCATTCCAAGCTCATTTTAGTGCCGCTGACGTTGATGCCAAGGCCGTTTTTGTGCCCGGCACAGATTTGAGAGATGTTGATGAAGGCGGGAACCCCGTCCTCCATCTCGGCGATGATGAACGCCGCGTCCTCGGTGTTTACCTCCACCTCTTCCACCACGGTTCCCAGCACTTTAGCGTAGGTAGTGGCGTTATCGTTTAGGGAGTGGGTGCGGCTTTCGTAGGCTTTGATAAACTTGCTGTAGATTCGTTTGACCCTGGTGTCCAGGATGAACTGCATGGTGTCGAAGAAATGGGAGCCGATGTCGGCTACCGCCCGGGAAGCGCCGCCGATTTTCGGGTTGACTCGCCAGTCGTAGTCCGACTCAAAGAGCATCCAGTCCTGAAGATATTCCCCGTGGACGGTCAAGACCCGCCCGATGTCGCCAGACTTGACCCTATGGTGCATCTCCTGTACCGCCGCATTAAACCGGTAGTTTAAGTCGATGCCGTGGGCTAGCCCCGACTCTTTGGCGATGCGGCAAAGTTCTTCCGACTCCTTTGTGTCCAGGCAGAGGGGCTTTTCGCAGTAAACGTGCTTACCTTTTAAGAGGGCCTCCTTGCTCATTTCGAAGTGGGTGTTGCTGGGGGTGCAGATATGTACCACGTCGATGTCCGGGTTGTCTAAAATTTCGTGGTAGTTGCTGGTGCAGTGGGGGATGAAGCTGTCCTCGCTCAGCGACCGAACCATTTCCAGGTTCTGGTCGGCGGCGGCTACGATTTCCGCCCCTGGAATCCGCCCTACCGCTTCGATGTGCTGCCGTCCGATAAAGCCTGCTCCGATGATGCCAACTCGTAGTTTTTCCATATCTCAAACCTCGACTTTCGGGACCGTCTGTATTTCTCGGAGAACGGGATTATTTTACGAATTTCGTTCTGGTTTTCACTGTAGATGAATGCATTTTCTGTAAATTTCTAGTTATTTACAAAAATATTTACAAAAATATTCTACTGCCAATCCAGTATTTTGTCAAGAAATCCGTGAATAAACCCGTACAATATTACAGGAATTTTAGAATAAATTTAGTCAAAATACCTTTTTTAGAAAAAACTCTTTTCCAACCAAAACATTTTTGGTATAATAAAAATGTAAAATTTACATCATTTCACTTCATATATTAATATGAGTATAAACGGAAAAGGATTCGATTCCCATGAAATCATCTGAAAAAATCACCATTATGGACGTGGCGAAAGAAGCCGGGGTTTCTATCGCCACCGTCTCCCGCATTATCAACCGTTCGGGCAGCGTTAAGGACGCCACTCGGCAAAAAGTCCTTAACGCTATGGAGCAGATGGGATATCTGCCGGAGGGGGAATCCCTGACCGATCCGGAGTGCAAAACTATTCTGCTCAGCATTCCCGAATTCAAGAACCCCTTTATCAGCCGGGTCATCGACGGGGTGCAGGCCGCCGCCCGCCGCAGAGGATATTACGCCTTGGCCATGCAGACGGCGGGGGTTTACACCACCTTCGAGGATTATCAGAGTATGCTGAAAAACTTTCCCTGTGCCGGCGTGATGCTGATCAGCAGCGTCCGGGACGCGGAATTTCTCGATAAGCTGTCGTCCCGCTGTCCTGTCGTCATGTGTTCGGAATACTGTGAAAGCACAGGGGTTTCTTTTGTGAGCATCGACGACATCAAGGCGTCAAAAACCGCCGTCGAGTATCTCGTCTCCATCGGCCGGAAGAAAATAGCTCTGATGAACAGCCTGCTGACCCACAAATACTCTCGCCACCGGGAGGAGGGCTTCCGCCAGGCCGTCCGGGAAAATGGTCTGGAACTCCGGGAGGACTGGATTTCCCATCTGTCCAGTATCAGCTTCGACATGGCGCTGTCGGAAGCTATGCACGTGTTGTCGGCGCCCGACGCGCCGGACGCTTATTTTGCGATCTCCGACGTGTACGCCGCTGCTATTCTGAAAGCGGCCAACAAGCTTGGGCTTTCGGTTCCCCAGGACGTGAGCATCGTCGGTTTCGACAATATCGACATTTCGCTGATGACCGATCCGGCCATTACCACCATGAAACAGCCCAGCTATCAGATGGGGTATCAGGCCTGCGAAATCCTCATCGACAAAATCGAAAATCCCACCGCCGAAACCCGGCAGATTTTTCTTGAAACCGAACTTATCGTCCGGGGTTCAACGATGTAATGACATATTCCACCCATGCCGCCCATTTGGGCGGCAATTTTTTTGTAAGGAAGGCATATCAATGGAAATACCGAAAGCATCAGTAAATGACCGCGAGATGGATTTCAAGGGGCTTCAGCAAGCAGCTGCAGCCTGGCTACCTTTTCCTTTACACAAAGGGAAATTCCTACAAATGCTTGACTTTTCTCGGTGCCTCCCATATAATTATATTAGAATTATTCAAATTTTTACTAGCGTCCGGTGGGAAAAGCGGTAATTTTTTTATACAAAGTAAGTCTGTACTGACAATGGGGCGGACTTTCCAGATATGATTTCCATTGTACAGCTAAGGCTGTTACAGGGCGGATTTTGCGGCAAAATGCGCAAAATCGGAAAGGAATGGTGATGAAACAATGAAAGACGCGCTTATTTGGGCGGCGGGCGGCACAGGATTTACTTTCCTGATGACGGCGCTGGGTGCGGCGGTGGTATTTTTCTTCCGGGGTGAGATAAACCCCAAAATACAACGGATTTTCTTAGGCTTTGCGGCAGGCGTTATGATCGCCGCATCGGTGTGGTCTCTTCTCATTCCAGCCATTGAAGAGGCGGAACAGAAAGGGCAGATCGGCTGGATTCCGGCGGCGGGCGGGTTTATTCTGGGTATTCTTTTCCTTATGGGACTGGACAGCCTACTACCGCATCTGCACCCCGGTTCTGCTGAGCCGGAGGGCGTGACTACCTCCTGGAAGCGGACGACGCTTTTGGTGTTTGCCGTCACCCTTCACAACATCCCCGAGGGCATGGCGGTAGGGCTTTCTTTTGCCCTGGCGGCCCAAAACGGCAATGACCCGGCGGCCATTACGGCGGCTGCGGCCCTCGCTCTCGGCATCGGCATCCAGAACTTTCCCGAAGGAGCGGCGGTGGCGCTTCCCCTGCGGCAGGAGGGGATGAGTTCTACAAAAGCTTTCTTGATGGGAAGCTTGTCGGGCCTGGTGGAGCTGGTGTTCGGCGTTTTGGTGGTGCTGACAGCGGGGTTTATTCAGCCTCTGATGCCTTGGATGCTGGCCTTTGCGGCAGGCGCCATGATGTACGTAGTTGTCGAGGAACTGATCCCGGAAGCCCATCTGGGAGAGCACTCCAACGTGGGAACCATGGGCGTAATGGCGGGATGTGGCGTTGGGATAATTCCCTGGAGCTTGAAAGGACGGTGAGCGGCCGTCCTTTTGCTTTGTTACGGCCAGTATTCTAATTGGGCATTTGACAGGATTTTATAGAAAAACCGCATTGACCTGCTGAACTGGATATGATACAATCATTTTACAAGTAAAGAGCCAGTATTGACCTATCCTCCCCGGAAAGGGAAGTGAAGTGTAATGAGTGACAGCAGCAAAAGCATGAATCTGCGTGCAAAGGACATTTTGGACCCTCGGTTTCCCTTTAAAATTTACAGTATTGCCCACAAGATGACTCAGGAATACCACAGCCACGATTATATTCAGCTCTGGTACGTAAAAAAGGGGCAATGTGTTCACAACTTTAACGGTACGATTTATACCCTTCACAGCGGGGATGTTTTCGTGTTGCCGCCGAGGGTGTTCCACTCGGTCTCCACAATGGACGAGGACAGCGTGCTCATCGGCCTGGATTTCACCGAGGCTTTTATAAGCGAAGATATGACCGGCGGAAAAAGCAGCGACTTGTTCGATTACGCTTACATTGAGCCGTTTATCGTCAAGCTGGATGAGATAAAGCCACTTTTCCCCTTGGCAGGGCCGGTTTCCCGGACAGTGGCGCTGCTTTTGGAGGAAATCATGGCAGAATATGAGGGAAAAGCCCCTCATTACCAGCTAATCGTCAAGGCAAACCTTTTAAAAATCCTGGCTCTGATTTCCAGAGAGTATGCAAAGGGCATCGACCAGAAGAAAAAGGCGCTGGTGGACCGGTACAAAACAGCGGTCTTTCAGGTGCAGGAATACGTGGACGTCCACTATGCGGAGAAAATCTATCTGGAAGAGATGTGCCGGATGACCATGCTTTCACCCTCTTATTTTTCCGACGTATTCAAACATGTGACCGGTCGCACCTTTACCGAATATGTGAGCCATGTACGGGTGGAGAAGGCCAAGGAGTTTTTGCGGCGGGACGACAAATCTATCAGCGGAATCGCCTACGCTGTGGGGTTCAGCGACAACGCCCACTTTGACAAGGTGTTCAAGCGGGAAGTGGGGATTTCGCCGCTGCAGTACCGGAAATCAGTAGAGTGAATGCCCCCTTTTACTGAAAATAAGCGAAAACCGCCGTCTCAAATCGGGACGGCGGTTTTTCTTTGTAAGATATTACAAGAATCCCGTAAAAATTGACAATCCTTTGCGGCAGAGAGGCGTTATAATGGAGGCGATCGGGGAAGCTTTGAGGTACGGGCCCGTGATTTTCGGTTTGGACAGACGACAAAACGCTCCCCCAAAAGCGCCCAGGCGCAAAAATAAGACGATTTTTTCCGGGGACGGAGGTTATTTTGTCCTTGGCGGCA
>CABUOE010000058.1 GCA_902493155.1 uncultured Eubacteriales bacterium | reverse complement strand
GGTCTCGCCGCCCTGGTTGTTAAAGTGGTAGAGTTTTTCCTTGTCGGCGCTGACCCGCTCGCCGGTGGAAGCATCCCAGAACCAGGGGAGGAGGTAGGACATGGTGCCGGGGAGTTTGGTATCGGTTTCGCCAGGCTTGGGCGCGCCCTGCAAAATGGTGACGCCGTTTAGGGTGATGACCCGGGAGCGGTAGTTTAATTGCTGGGATTCCGTGTTGTAGGAGAAAGTCTTATCGGCTTTGCTGTCGGTGCCGCGGGTGACGACGACGGTGTTTTTCCGGTCGCTGTCCTGCAAGGTGATTTGCGCTTCCGGCAGCCAGTTTTTGGTCTGATTGGTAAACGTCCAGGCTTTTTCGTTGTAGGGGAGCGCCACCGGCTGCTCGGCGTTTTTCCATTTCATCACGTCGTAGTGCTGCAAAAACTTGGAGGGGAGTACCTGGTTGAAGATGTTTTCGATAGTGCGGGCGTAGGTGGCCTCTTTCTGCCAGCCCTCGAAGCCCTGCATAGGGGAGCCGCCCAGCAGCGGGGCGTTGGCCACGCCGCCGTAGTGGGGGTAGTCGGGAAGAAAACAGTCTTTGTAGCCGTTAAATAGGAACCGGAGCACCTCACTGTTGTATTTTGCTTTGTCAGCGCCTGTGCCATTTGAGTAATCGCTGACCCAGTGGAGATAGGTGGCGTCCCATTCGTTTGTGTAGGCCCATTCCTGTGCGATCCGCCAGCCGTTGCCGGTGATTTCGTCGCTTAATTTACGTGTCTGCCAGGCGTCTTCCGCGCCGGACCGCTGATTGCCCCAGATGTCCACATAGAGGAAGTCCACCCGGTTTCCTACGATGTTTTTGAGGCTCGAAAGGCGGGAAGCCCGCTCACCGGTGGCCATATCCCGCAGGCTATTCAAGGTGACGGCCTGGTCGATCCACTGCCAGCCGTAGGCCAGATTCCCGCTGGTGTCCCGGAGCATGGCCTCAGTTTTGAAGGCCTTGGATTCGGGGTAAAACTCTCCGGCGTTGATGTGAAGTCCAAAATAGGCGCTTAGTTTTTTGCCCTCGGTCAGCAGGGTGTTAAAATCGCTTACACTGCCCATTCGGCTGCCGATGTTGTCGTAATCGGGATGTCCCGAGTCGTGGCCCTCGCTCTGGTAGCCTTTTAAGAGGATACCCTGTCCCAGGCCGTCGGTATTCAGGTACACCCGTTTTGCGTTATCCAGAGTGGTGAGGAAGGGATTCTGGGCCTGGCTGCCGAAGTTCATGACCACCCGGGTGCCGATAATATCCCGGACTTCCTCCCCCTTATAAGGAATATGGATGATGGTGTCACGGGCGGCGATGGCGCCGTCTTGCCAGTTGATATACCGGTCGCCGTTTTCATCTCCGGTGATGACCACCTTGGCATAAAATGGCATCTCGTTTTTGCCGGGGCCCACCACCCGTTTCTCCGCGGGAATGGCATCGACGGTGTAGGAATTGTTGTAGCTGTCGCTGACGGGCCGGTCGTAGTACCACAGGGCGCTTTGCAGGCCGACGCTTGTCACACCGGACTGGTTTTCCACCGTGGCGACAACCCGGTAGTTGTCGGAGCCGCCGCCGGCTGTTCCCACCTGGGAGTTGCTGGAGAGTCCGGCGCTCAGCTCTTTGTTGGAGACAAAGGCGTAGAAATAGCCTCTGCCATTGGCGGACTGGGCTGCGGTGGCGGGGTAGAATTCGTCTCCCCGGGAGGTAGTGTCGGTGCCGAACCGGGCGCCTTTTAGGTTGGCGTCGGGCTGGCTCGACTGAACAGAAACTAAGCTGTGGCCCGGGATTTCGATGCTCTTAAAGGGGTATTTCTGACGATCTAATTTACTGTCGATTTTGGTGATCTGGAAGGTGAGGACGTTATTTTCCGCCGAAATCTCCGCCGTAATGTCGGCGTCGATGTGGCTTGAGTTGTCTTTGACCGTCATATTGTAGACGATTTTTTTGCCGTCGGACGAACGGAAGGATTTGACGGTGGGTTTTACGTTTACACCGTTAATCCGCAGCGTGTCCAGCTTCTTTGCCTGTCCGCTCATCTTTTTGCCTTTGATAGAGCCTTTTTGCATGGTGTATTCAATGACACGGGGGAAGCTCGTGTCCACTGAAACGTCCATCTGCCCCGACGACAGGGTAATAGTGGGGGTGGAAGCAATATCGATGGGCAGCTGGGAGCCGCTGGAGCTTGTCCCCGATGAAAGGGCGGCGGCATACGCGGTGCCGTCAGACGAAAACGCCTGGTTGGTCGAGCCCTGGGCGCAGGAGGTGAGGGGCATGGATGACAGTGCGAAGCAGATGGTGAAGGGGATGATCCATTTGCGGTGTCTTGGTATTTTCATATGTTTATCGCTCTCCTTTGTTGCCTTGTTATAGCACTTTTTTGTAAATACATCAACGAAAGAACGCTTATCCATTTGGATAAAGCATTTTGTTCCTTTTATAGAATACCACAGAAAAGGCAAAAAGGTTTCTTTTTTCTTCCAAAAAAGTTATTGAATGGAAAAATGGGGGAGGGGAAAATAGAAAAAGCCAAGAATTTCGGTGATAGAAACACTTGGCTTTTTTATCGTATGGTTATTCTATTTGTAATTCTTTTTGGTAGCGATTACAAATTGTTTCAATACGCGATTTAAGTTCCGCTACATGCAAAGGTGTATTATGAATAGACAAGGATAAAATTGGATGATTATTTTGATAAGTAATTTCAATATCATAAGGATGATTCTCAATAACCTTTTTCATAGCATCAAAGCTCGTCACATCCGCAAATTGGGTTTCGCTGTAACCATATAAATGGAGGGTTTCATTCATGAGAAAACCCATGGGGTCTTCTTCTAAAGCATATCGGAGTAGGCAATCATCCGCTCCTTGCGTCAAGGTAATCAAAGCGCTTTTTCCGTTGAAGAGATAGCGGCCTTTTTCCCATCGAAAAGCGTTTAGAAAATCAAAGTAGCGTTTCGCGGTGCTTTCATGAGAGGCGCATTTCTGATTATGATTCCATCTGCATCGGTCCCGTTCCGGCATTTCTTCTATGACGGTAGCGACATGGTATTCCTTTAACAGCTCATGGATTGTCTCCAGTGCAATTGGAGTAAACATATCCCAATCACCGTATGCCAAGTCGTAGGGATGAAAAACGAATTCCCGATAAGTTTCATACTGCTTTACTCTATCTGGAAAAGACCAACTGGATAAAATTAAAACATTTTCTTTCTCACAGGAAATATCTTGATTCTTTGCTTTTTTATGAAACATATTATTCTCCTACAGATTAACCAGTCATTCATCGAATATATGGCCAGATAAAACCATCGGCGCTGCCGGATTTGGACCAGACGGTACGCTCCCACTCAGTATGGACCCATTGATCGCCGCGCTTTTCAAACAGTAAGATATCACCGGAGGTACGGCCTTTAGATACATAATAGATTTGTGCGGCATCAGGACTGTAATCCAGAACTTTTAAATAGTCAATATCACCAAACATCGTGTTTTGCAGTTGAAGCCCGTCAAATTGTTCTCCATAAAACAAAGTCAAAATTTCACATTTTGCGATGGAGCCGAACCAGTAAGCAGGGAAGGCGGATAAGGTGATTACGAGCAGCCATTTAGCAATTGCCTTTTTTTTCATTTGTCATTTCTCCATTTTTCAATTAAGAAATTTTGTAACGCTAGTTACCGTGGAGCCATGGTGCTGTAATAGTAGTAGTTCTCGCCGAGGCGTTCCAGTCTCTGCACTCCTGATAGATAGATGCCTAGGTCTTTGTTTCCTTGGAGAACCTCATTTTGACTGGTATCTGTAAGATGATACTCCCCTCCTTTTATCCAATCTACCTCATCAAAATAACAGTTGATACTGGGATCGTTTACAAACACAATTCCCCAATTATCATCTACCGCTCCGCCTAATGGAAAATAGATGTTATTGTGTTCATCCTTTGAGATTCCATAAATTCTATAATTCTTATCAAAATTTGGGAATTCTATTTTTTTTATGATAGAAAAATCCTGATCTTTTAATTCCAAAGGATTGGATTGCGCACTTGCGACAAAAAACTCCTCCTCCTTGAGTATCTCGTTGATTTGAGAACAATAGGCTATATACTGCGTGCGGCTTTTATGGACAAAAACCAAATAATAGAACAATAGACCTATTACGAAAATAAGGCAAATGCCAATCAAGATACGCCGTTTCTTTTCTAATTCGTCCATATCAAAACTCCTTTTACGGTTTATAGACTAGCCAATCATAGAGTTCATGAAATTCTTCTTCTCTGCCTTGACGGACATAGAAGTATTTCGTCCCTTCATAACGCGCTTTGCGATCCCAACTTTCATCAAAACGGTGTTCTTCGCCAAATATACTTCCGGCTTGAGCTAATGTACCAGAAATACCAGGTTTAATGTCATGGCTTTCCAAAAAATAAGCCCAAATAAAATTACCCGCTTCATTTCTATTATAAGCAGTTCCATTTATCAGATAGAGAGTATCTTGATGTAAGCTTTTTTTGAAATCCAATGCGCCACCAATTGATTCCTTTAATACTCTTGTAAAATTGGTTTCTTCTTGATTGGCTTTGTTTACGATTTCATCTAAAATCGTATCCAAAAAATTATTTTCAAGATACATCCAATCTGTGAGTAAAACTGTTTCTTTGCTTAAAGTGGGATAACGAATGCCCAAGTATTCTACAAAGAATCGATCGTCTCCGTAGTCGCGTTCATTCTCAAAATAGTAATCGTGGCGGTTTAAAAAGATATAATCTCTGGAGATGGATTTATCGGTAAGATGCAGGGGATCAATGTTAGTTATTTGGGAATCTATATACATCAAATGCTTGCTCGCGGCTTTGTTTTTCAGCTTGGTTCCCAAAAGTTTATCCAACTGACTGGCCGCAGAGCTTAACGTTTCCTGATACTCTGTCTGCACGCCCTGAACCGGTAAATCCAAATCTGACTCCAGCGCTGCGGCGATTTCCTTCAGTCCGTCCCGGAACACCTTATAATAGCTGTCGCAGTCGTCGAACCACCCGGCCGCCTTGCCGAATACCTTTTGCTCAATAGCGGCGATATATTCCGGAGTACAGAGCTCTTTATAGCATCTTCCGGTCATATGCCGGTGGTTTTTCTGAAAGTTCATGTAGATATACAGGTCTTTATAAAAGTCCTGGGAGTAGGGGCCGATGGTGTCATGAAGAAACGCCAGTTTCCAGCTGTCACTTCCCGCCGCTCTAGTGATACCGTACTCAGATGCGCGTTTAATCAGTTCAAGGCTGTTGGAGCTTTTCTGCGACGCCCGTTTTGCCGCCGCTTCTATGTCCTTGAGGTCGGCCCGGGATTTGGGTTTGGTGTCGTAGCTTTTGAGTGTAAGGATGTCGATGCAGGCGTTCGCCTTGCTGATTAATCCCCGGCTTCCAAGACCTTTCAGTTCATCCAGCGCTTTGACCACCGCGGTGAGAGTATCCCGGTCTCTTTTGGGGAAATACCGTATTACGTTTATGTACTTTTTCAGATCCCAATAGATTTCCTCCACTGCGGCGTCTGAGTTCGCTTTCAGTTTATCATAAAGTCCTGCATAATTTGTCGAATTTGTGGTGCCGAAATAACTCCGCATTAAATCGCCGATGACTGTCGGCTCGTTGAGCTTTTGAAAATAGATGGCAGAACCCACCATCGCGCCGTTTTTTCCGATTAAGGTTTGCATAGGATATACCTCCGTTTAAAAAATTGACAAAGGGAGGCAGCTTTCACACAGCGGAGGGATTCACCGGCTTTCTTGACAAAAAATTTTTCCTATGCTATGATTATATTGCTAGTAGAACCATAAGCAATTATGGGAAAAGTCAGGGGCTGTGCGCCGAAGCGGAACGCTTTGGAGTATGGCCTCTTTCTTTGTATTGGTTTCAGAATAACATAAAAAGTTTTATTTGTCAACCCGTTTTTACACAAAAAGTACCTTAGTGCAACTTAACGATTTTGAAATGCTAATATTTTGGGAAGCGTTTTGGCTTTGATTTCGGGAGATTCTTTAGAGGGACAAACAAAATAAGCTGTTCATTTGCATATACATGGCTTTAAAGGAGCTGAACGCCATGTTTTCCGAACTTTTGTCCTACGTTGTGTCCCACCTTTTGTTTTTTGCCCTTCATCTGGAGCGGCAGAACCATTTTCCCAAGCCTCTTTCTCCCGCCAAAGAACAGGAGTGCTTTCAAAAGGCGGCAAATGGGGATTTGGACGCCCGGAATGAGCTCATTGAACACAATCTGCGGCTGGTGGCCCACATTGTGAAAAAATACAGCGCCTCGGGCTGCGACCAGGAGGATTTGCTTTCTATCGGCACCATCGGACTCATCAAGGCGGTGTCCACCTTTTCCTACGACAAGGGAAGCAAGTTCGCTACCTACGCCTCCCGGTGCATCGACAACGAAATCCTCATGCATTTCCGCAGCATCAAAAAAACCAGCGGAGACCTTTACATGAACGATCCCATCGAGACAGACAAGGACGGAAACCCACTCACACTGCTGGATCTGATTGCCGACGAGACCAATGTGGTGGATATTATCGACCTGAAAATGAAGTCGGAGGAATTATACCGGCATATCCGGGAAAGCCTGGAACCCCGGGAGCAGACCATCATCGAGATGCGGTACGGCCTTCACGGCAAAAAGCCGCTGACCCAGCGGGAGATCGCCAAAAAGCTCCAGATTTCCCGCTCCTATGTGAGCCGTATCGAGAAAAAGGCTTTGGAGACGCTGAAAGAGTGTTTTCCCGAGCAGCTTTGAGATAGCCCATTTTTCGCAATCAAAAGCAGCAACGAAAAAGAACTGTGAATTTTTAAGTCCACAGTTCTTTTTCGTTTTACTATTACGGGCGGATTTAGCGCATGGAAGCCGCGATGTCGGCGGCAAACAGGCCGTGCTGATTGCAGCCGAAGTAGATCTTGCCGCCTCGTCCCATTCGGGGAAAGCGGACTTCGCCGCTTTGTTCGGGATAAAGCTTGACAAGCAGTACCCGGTCGTAGCCGACAAAGGCCATAAAGGTCAGATAATGCTCCTTTGTCATATCATGGGAGAAGGTGATGTAATAATCGTCTTCCACTTCCTCCACCTGAATGTGATGCGTCCCCTGGGGCGGCTGCTCGGTCAGCGGTTTCAGCTTCCGACCGCAGCAGGAGATTTCCGCCTCGCCTGTCGCAGTCAGGACGTTGCCGCAGCAAGGACAGATGTAAAATTTCAGCTTTTTCATATTTCCTCCGTCTGTGTCGTTGGGCGCAAGGTCGCCCGATAAGATTTTCTCGATGCTGACGCCCAGCGCCCGGGATAAATCGCCTAAAAGCGAAACGTCAGGGCATCCGAGGCCACGCTCCCATTTGGAGATGGCCTTGTCGCTGACGCCGATTAAATCGGCCAGGGACTTTTGCGTCAGTTTTTTCTCTTTTCGCAGATTTAGAATGAGTTTTCCGACTTTTGCACAATCCATAATATCAACCTCAATATCAGCATACCCGCAGGCGGAGGAAATTGCAAGAAACGCTCCGTAGAGTTCTGATTTTTACTGGACAACTGTGATTGCTATTTCAAAAAAGCTTTGATGACGTCCGCCTGGCGGTTGGCGTCATCATACCCCAGATGGTAGAGGGCGTCCAGCTTTTCTGTGTCTTTTTCAGTGCGTTTGATACAGACCTTTTCGTCCGGATTGATGACGATAGCCCGTCCCTGATCTTCCAGTTCCCGGCATAGATCCAGCTGGGCGTTGTAGATGTTGTGGCGCTCGGCGATGGCTTTGACGAGCTTAGGGTATTTATGGTACAGCACTTTCGCCAGCTTTAAGGTGCTCTCCGGCGTTTTCCGGTAGCCTTTTTCCCGGGTAAGCACCACCACCAGCTTGTCGCAGCCGTCCCGCAGGGCTTTTTCCACCGGGATAGGGTCGGCCATGCCGCCGTCCAAAAGCAAGTCTCCGTGATAAGAAACCATTTTCGACACCAAAGGCAGAGACATAGAAGCCAGCACCGGCTTATAGTCGGCTTCCAGATCGGCGACCCGGTGGTAGACCGGCTTTCCGGTGAGACAGCTGGTGCAGCAGGCGATAAAGGGCACCTTTGACTGCCGGAAGGCCTCATAGTCGAAAGGCAGCAGCTCTTTGGGAATGGTGTGGAACATCATCTCCTCGCTGAATAGGCAGCCGTCTTTGAGAAAGTTTTGGATGCTCATGTAACGTTTGTCGTTTATGTAGTCGATGTTGACGTGATAATTGCGTTTTCGCTGGCCGGTGAGGTAGCTTACCGCGTTACAGGCTCCTGCCGAAACGCCGATGACGTAATCGAAAACGATGTCCCGATCGAGGAACAAGTCCAGCACCCCCGCCGTGTATAGGCCGCGCATTCCGCCGCCTTCCAGAACAAGACCGTTCATATTGAATCAAAACTCCCTTCTAAAGTTGCCCCATCGGATAGTCAAGGTAAAAGATCTATCGTTTATCATGGCATTCATTATACACCCAAAAATCAAAACCGACAAATCCTTTTTCACAAAATCCAGTAGATTTTTTCAGTGGAATACGTTATACTGATTCTAATTATACGACCGTTGTATTACCGGCCAGGGTTTGGTTGAAGGGAAGGATGTTTATGAAAAAATTTGTCGTCGCACCGGATTCGTTTAAGGGGACGATTTCCGCCGCAGAGGCGGCGAAAATCATGGCAGAGCAGGTGAAAAAACGTTTTCCGGAGTGCAGCGTCGTTTCCCTTCCCATCGCAGACGGCGGGGAAGGGACGGCTGACTGCTTTTTAGCGGCCGTCCCGGGAGCGGAGCTCATCCCCATGACGGTCAAAGGGCCTTTTCTGGAATATCTGGGGGCCTATTACGTCCGTTTTGGGGACACGGCGGTCATCGAGCTGGCCCAGGCGGCGGGCATTACCCTGATTGAGGGACGGCTCGATCCCATGAAAGCCAGCACCTACGGCGTGGGGGAGATGGTTCTCCACGCCGTCAAAAACGGCTGCCGCAACATCGTTTTGGGACTGGGCGGAAGCTGTTCAAATGACGGCGGCGTAGGAATTGCCGCTGCGATGGGGGCAAAATTTTACGACAAAGAAGGCAACGAGTTCCTGCCTGTGGGAGGAACGCTCAAACAAATCGCCCAGTACCACGATTCGGCTTGCCGGGACGTTTTAAAAGACTGCAACGTGACTGTTCTCTGCGACATCGAGAACCCCCTGTACGGCGAAAACGGGGCGGCTTATGTGTTCGCACCCCAAAAGGGAGCCGATGGGGAAATGGTGCGGGAGCTTGACGAGGGGCTTCGCCATCTGGCAGGTCTTATTACCTATCAGCGGGGGGTGGATGTCTCCTCCCTGCCGGGAGCCGGGGCCGCGGGTGGCTGCGGCGCGGGCATTGTCGCCTTCCTCGGAGGTTCGCTCTGCTCCGGTATCCAGATGGTGCTGGAGCTGATGCGGTTCGACGACCGGATCCGAAACGCCGACCTGATTTTCACCGGGGAGGGAAAGCTGGATGGACAGAGCGCCGGAGGAAAGGCGGTTTCCGGTGTGGCGGCTCACGGGGCCCGGCAAAAAATCCCGGTGATTGCGGTGGCGGGGGCTATAGACGAGGGAGCGGAACTCCTCTACAAGCAGGGGGTCACCGCCATGTTCTCCATCACGGAAAAACCGGAACCTTTCGAGGAGGCAAAGCTTCACACCCGACGGAATCTGCGGAACACGATGGAGAATATTCTGCGGCTTTACGATATCGAGAGAAAATCGTGAAAGAGAAGAGATACGACAAGATATTAAGTAAAAAATACAGCCGCTGGACGGATTGCTGGCAAACGGTTTCTTGACCCGGAGGCAATCAAAGAAAGATGCTGGAAAATAAATTTTTTGCAGCAATTTGCACATTTAAAGACAGAAAAAGTAGGGGCCGACGCCACGTCGCCCGCCTTGCAGGGAAATTTCTCCTGAAAAGCGGGCGGATGTGGGCATCCGCCCCTACTTTTGTGCATTTATTTTTCGAATGAGTTATTTTGCAACAGCTCCTGTATTTCTAAAATTGCTACATCGAAAATTCCAGCGTCGCAACGGTCATGGAGGGCACCGTTACCGTTTTTGTTTCCCGGCCCTTGGGAAGATTCAGGGAGATAGTACCGCTCATTTCCTGGGTGAACAGGTTCATGATGGAAACAATTGCGCGGTGTTCGGTGGTTCTGAGAACCGCCCAAAGGTTAGGGTTACTGCATTCCACCGCCTTGCGGCCGTCGTACCCCAGGCGGGAGAGGACGAATTCCAGCATCCGGGTCTGCCCTTCGTCGCAGTAGTTCCAGTGAAATCCCAGCCAGATGGCTTTTCCACCATTTTCCGTCTCTTTTTCCCAGGCTGTCAGCTTATCGGTAATGGGGTCGAAGCCAAGGCGTTTGGCCTTATCCGGCAAAACAGCGGTTTCGTAGAGCTTTCCCTGGGATTTGACGGTGGCTCCAAAGCCTTCAAGCTCAAACAGCGGCAGGTCGTAGGAAATGGGGCGGGTTTCGCCGCCCAGGTAATCCCGCAGGATGGTGCAGGGGGAGAGAGATTCGTCCATTTCCGGGAGCATGGGCAGGATAAGCAGTTTTCCGCCCTTTTTCAGGAAGGAAACGAGATTTTCCTTGACGCTTCTGGCCATGACGGCGGACGAGGGGACGATGAGCGGCGTTGACAGGTCGATAAAGGTGTCAGGAGCGTGGATATCCAAAAGCTCCGGCGAATAGGAGCCGCAGAAGGCGGTGCACAGCAGACCGAGATGAAGAAACTGATAAAGATCTTTGTGCCCGAGGCCGAACCCGATATCCTTTTTATAGTAATCGCTGCGGATATGCTCCAAATCGATGGCGATTTTCAGGTCAGTGGCCCGCTTGGAAAGGGCCAGGTCGCGGTTTTCCGCCATATAGCGGCCGGTTTCTTCTACTGCCTGATAGTGGGGGCGAATCTGGTTTTTCGAGCCGATGGGCGCGGAATAATCGTAATCGGTGACGGTGCTCCCCATGTTTTTCGGATTGGGGCCGCCGGAGAAAATGTAGTAGTTGAGCCCCTTCATACCGAAAGCCAGATGAGCCATGGCGTTGCACTTCATGTCCTGAGTGGTAATGGGCGGCCAGCTGCCGATGGAGCCGGCGGGGAACTCAAAAATGCTGGGAGGGAAACCCATCATCCGCAGCATTTCCATTGATAGGAAGCACTGGGACATATACTGAGGGGTGGGGTTGTTTTGGGGCCAGTGGCTGCCTAAGTTGTAGTAGTGGTCGCAGCCCAGAATGAAATTTTTGCCCAGCCGCCGGGCAGTTTCCTGAAAATGAGGATTCATGATTCCCGTGCCGCTGTTGTGGATGAGGATGCAGTCGTCTATGTATTCGCCGCACCATTGGGCCAGCGTTTCCATATATTCCGCTTCCATCTCAAAAGTGAAGTGGAGATAATCCTCGTACCGCCTTGCCTCATAGAGTGTAGAGGGATTGTTGGTTTTGCCGTACTCCACATGGGCGAAATCGGCAAAATCGGTTCCATAGTGCCGGTTTAACTCTCTAATATCGGCGTAGCGGCCTTCCAGGAAACGGGGATACCGGCCGTTTTCCTCATAAAGCCCGATGGTTTCCGGGTTATAGTCGTAACCGCCCCAGATCCATTCATGGGTGCCGCCCAGCTCGTTGTCCA
>CABUOE010000057.1 GCA_902493155.1 uncultured Eubacteriales bacterium | reverse complement strand
CCGGAGCCACGATCAGCGTTTTCTGTTTCAAAACCATGATTTCGTCCAGGGCAATGACTCCGCTGCCCTGCGCCGTCAATTTTACATAGCGGGCGCTGATAGGCTGAGAAGCCACAATCTGTGCATGGGCGATCGCGGTTTCATTGGCAACAGGAGAACCCAAATCCACCTGTCCGACCGAGCTCCAGCTCTGGCCGTCATTTGAATATTCCGCCTTCACCCATTGAGGCCACCGAGCTTCGCCTTCGGTGTCGTACAGGAAATTGGCGTCTACCTGCTCAAAAGTGGTCACTCCGCCCAAATCCACCACGACTTCCAAATTGCCGCTGGACGCCGGATAAGTCACCCAGTTGTTGCCCAGCTCATCTCCGGTCCGTCCGTCGGTCAACGCCGTCAAGTCCGGATCGTCCTCAGAGGTTTTGTTCACGGTATAGCTTTTCCCCCAAGACGCCATGTTGTCCTTGTCCGCAGGAGTATATCCGCCGGTGGAAAAGATGCCGTCCGGCTCTCTGCCGTCCGCTGTTTCCAGAAGCTCGATCTCATCCAGTGCGATCCAGTTTTGGCGTTGCGCCGTCGAGAAAAACACATAGACTTTTATCTGCCGGGCAGTGATCTTGCCGCCGTTGGTTTTATAAATATACTCGTGTGTGCCCAGGTCTTCGGTCAACTCCACATCGTGGATCAGTTTCCAGCTGGGGTCTTCGCCCGAATTGGTTGAAATATACACCTGGAACCGGGAAGGACTGTAAATTCCAGAGACGCCGCCGCCCAAGGTGCCTAAGTTCAGCTGTTCGAACTGTTTGATCTCCCCCATGTCAAAGGTGAAGTCCGCATAACTGAGCGCATTTATGTTTTTGTTGTAATATCCGGCGTAAATACTACTGATATCCCCTCCGGCTTTTATTCCGTCGGTCAGCATTTTTTCAGCCGGCGTGGAAGGATCGCGTTCTATGTAGTTTCCCTCACCCTTATTGGCGTCGCCGTAGGTCATGGAGGTGGTAAACGGAATTCCATATAGAAGGCTGTCTTTGGAGACATCCTTCACAACCACTTTACAGGTATTACTGGTCACGGTTTCCGACAGACTACCTATCGTGTTAGTGACAACCACGTAATATTTGCCTGCGTCGTCATAGGACGCATTGGAGATCGTCAGGCTGTCGCCGTCAGCTCCTTCAATCTTCTGGCCGTCTTTGTACCATTCATAGGTAATGGTGCCCTTGCCGTAATCTATCGGCTGCAACGCCACGGACAGGGTACCTTCACCGCCGACTTCAAGTCCCATGTTACTTCCCAGATCCTTTTCCAACACGGGAATAGTGGGAATGTCCTCGCCGACAGGGCCATAGAGCTCGATCTCATCGTAGAACAGCCATCCGGTCTGCAAGCCGGTAATCAGAAAACGGACTTTCGACGCGGTAAAATCCACTGGGTGCTCGTCTTTGTAGAAGCCGTAGCCTTTACCCTGTCCATCTGAATCGTTTCCGGTAAAGAAGGCTGTATTGTTCCAGGTAGCGGCTTGGTTCCACTCCCCTTTTTCCTCATCGAAGTACTCGACAGTAACGGTCGGAGCTACTGTGATACCATAGCTTTTCTTTTCATATCCGGACATCACAACCCGGTTCAAGGTACGCTCTGTCCCCAAATCCATTGTGATGTATCCTGTAGACCAACGCGGTGATATTCCCATCAGGACATTGTTGTAGTCGGTTGCGTAAACACCGTCGGTCAACTTTGTACCATCTGGGTCTTTGTAGTCGTGCCAATAGGCGCTCTCTACTTCATAAGAAGTTCCGCGCGCCCAGTTCCTCTCGTGTACCTCCGCCGCGGATACCTGGTTTCCATTGCCCGCAATGCCAGACGGCAGACTGCTTACAATACAAGTCGCTGCCAGTACAAAGCACAAACAGGAAACTAAGCGCCGTTTGAAAAACTTTGCAATCATACTAAATTCTCCCTTCTCCTTCTTTCTGAAAGAACAAATTGGATCTTAAATACCCACTCCATATATCTCCACGGGCTGTTTTCATTATACATTCAGTTTTTTTGCATAAAAATAGTCTCTAATTGATATTATGGTTCTATTTTAATTTTTTGCTTCTTTATTCTACTTTTTTGAAATAACTTGACTGAATTTTATACTATTAAAAAATCTTAGTTAAAATTGATTGTTATTCTTATTCTTATTTTTTAATTTTATGTAAAACAACTAAAAAATCTTAGTAAGAGGCAACCCACGCTGCATTAGAAAATCAAACGTGAATTGCCTTTTTCAATATGCCATATGATCTTTTTTCATTAAAAAACAGCCCATGCTGAGAAAAACAAGGCTCTACCATTGACGAAAATTTTTGATCCGATGGAAGGTGATATAGTTGGAATTGTGATAAGAATTAGGCCTATTGATTGCTGTGCGGCAGAGGTAGATAATATCGTCGCCCTCAATCTCGAAATCCGCATACTGAAATCCCGTGTACTGAGGGTCCCGATCCCTTCTGTCAAACAAATCGCAGACCACCTTCCAGTGGAGCATATCCTCCGACGACATCAGCGAAAGCAGGTTTCTGTGGTGGGCGTGCTCCACGGAGGAGATCCTCGTGGCGATGCAGTAGTATCTGCCTGTTTTTTCCTCCTTTTTAAACATAAACTTAGAGTGATTGGCCGGAAATTCGATGGATACGGCGGGGCAGCCGGGAAATTCCCCGGTTTATCTCCCAGACACAAACTTGCAAGCGGGGAATTTTATGCAGTATCGCATTAGTGTCGACATCAGTGTTTCCGACATACAATTCGTTCTCATGGACAAGTTAGCCTTCCACACAAAAGAACTGCCCATTTAGAAGGGCTGACATAAAAACCGCAGAAGCGCACAGTATGAGTTCTACAAAGTTTTTATGTCAACATCCCAAATGGGCATCTATTATAATCAAACTTAATCTAAAAATTCCGCCTAACTGCGTAAAAGGGCACGCAAAATACGAAAAATTTGCCTACCGGGGCCTCATCCTGTTCATCTCCGCCTCAATGCGGGTGGCAAACTCCTCGTCGGCCCTTCTAAAATACCCCAGCACGCAGGTCTTGATCCGCTCCGGCATAGGCCCAAGATCTGCCGCGATGTTTTCCACCAGATGCCGCTGATGAATTTCGGACAGGCAGCGATACCGCTCTCCCGCTTGGGTAAAATCGTCGGTTTTGGGGATGGCGGAGCGGGTGACAACCCCTTGGAGGCACTCTCCCATACCGCTGTCCGGCATCTTGGAAGGCGACCAGCCGGGTGCCCGGTTCACCGGCATCTCCCTGAAATCGTTCCCCAACCGGTGTCGCTGGGCGTCCCAATAGACAAAGGAGCGTCCCTGGAGCATCTTGTCGGCGGAAAGTTCGATCCCCGGCACCAAATTGGCCGGCGAGAAGGCGGCGTGCTCCACCTGGGTGCGGTAATCGTCGGGATTGCGGTCCAGCACCATCCGCCCCACCGGCATCAGCGGGTAATCGCATTCACTCCAGACCTTGGTGTCGTCCAACGGATCATAAGGAAGTTTTTCGGCGTCACAGGGCTCCATGAGCTGTACCCGCAGCTCGTATTCCACTTTTCCGCCCCCCGCGATGGTGTGATAAAGGTCTTTGGCCGCCACATCCGGGTTCTCACAGGACAGCCGCTGAGCCTCTCTGCTGTCGATACACCGCTCCCCCGCCAAAGGAATCCAGTGGTACTTCACATACCGTCTCTCCCCCGCCTTGTTCACCCAGACGAAGGTGTTGATGCCGTAGCCCCGCATGGTGCGGACACTGTCCAGGGTCCCCACGTCGGAATACAGCCAGGTGACCATGTGGAGCGCCTCCGGCGTCCGGGCGATAAAGTCCCAGATAGCCTCGGGATCGGCCAGGTTGTTTTTGGGCGACGGCTTCAGCGCAGCGATCACCTCCGGAAACCGGATGGCGTCCCGGATAAAGAACACCGGAATCTGGTTGCCCACGATGTCGAAATTCCCCTCCTTGGTGTAAAACTTGGTGGCGAAGCCATGGACGTTCCGGGCGCTGTCCGGAGTGCCTCTGTTGCTGACCGCCAGGGAAAACCGGACAAACACCGGTGTCTCAATAGACGGGTCCTGCAAAAATGCCGCCTTGGTGTAGGGCGCCATACACTGATAGGGCTTAAAGCACCCCAGAGCGCCGTACCCCTTGGTGTGGACGACCCGCTCCCGTTCCACACTGTTCACGAAGATATCCAGCGTCTCATGAAGCCTTCCGTCCTGTACTAAAACAGGGCCATTCGCTCCCACCGTCTGGGAATGAAACTGAGGCCGGTCCTCGGCGCAGGAATCTCCCCCACGTTCGGGTCTGCCGCAGGTACAGTTGTCGCAGGGCGTCTCACACTTACAGTCCGGGTTTTTACAGTTCGGTTTTTCAAGGGATAAACAGGGCTCACACGCCTCTCCGCACCCGCTCTCCGGCTTCTCGCAAGGTTCACAAGGCTCGCAGCATCCCCATTCCGGCATTTGTGGCGGTTTGCATCCCCATTCCGGCGGGACGGAAGGCCCTCCGCACCCACAGTCCGGCTTCTCGCAGGGTTCACAAGGTTCGCAACACCCACACTCCGGCTTCTCGCAAGGCCGGCAGGGCTTTTCACAATCCCAATCCGGATATCCCGGCGGCACCGGCAGCATTTCGTCCCCATTGGGCCCTGTCGGCGGGGTTTCCGGTTGGGCAGGCGGGGCTTCTGGCCCGGTGGGCGGAACCTCCTGCCTTGGGATGGGGACTGCCGCAGCCCCCGGCCCGTCGATAATTTCCCCAGTGTTCGTCTGCCTCTGGAGCTTGGCGAGTTCTCGGTTATACTGCTCGATCATCTCCCGAAACGTTTTGTTCTCCATCTATCAAAATTCCTCCTCAAACGAAATTGGCCGCAAAGCCTTACTTTCATTCTATGCGTAGAGAGCTTTTCCAAAGACGTAAAAATCCCCCTGAATACTCAGGGGGATTTTTTCTTCTATTCCTCTACCAGCCGGTAATACGTCCTCGCTGTCAATGCGTACACAATGGCATAAATGACAAAGAACGCGATAATCACGCCGATGGTGCAGAGCAAAAACAGCCCCACATCGGTCAGATAGAAGATGGACAGCAGCTTGCAGATGACCCCGAAGGCGAACGCCACGTGAATCACCGCCACGATGATCGGCAGGAAAAACACCGTGAGGATCTGCCTGTGGATGGTTTTTTTGACCTCTTTGCGGCTCATGCCCACCTTTTGCATGATCTGGAACCGGTCGTGGTCGTCGTACCCTTCGCTGATCTGCTTGTAGTAGATGATGAGCGCCGTAGCCATGAGGAACAAAACCCCAAGGAAAATACCGAGGAACAAGAATCCGCCGTACATACCATACCACTCCTGGGTGTTGAGAGCACGGTTGTCGTAGCTAAAGGTCTTCTCGGTGGCCAAAAGCCCTTCTTCCAGCTCTTGCGCAAACGCCATCTGAGCCTCCTCCGTCCCCTCGGTATCGCAGACGAAGTAGTGCATCTGAAACTCGGTGAGCGGCTCGTTGCTGGTAGCGTTAAAGAGATCCTTCATGGCTTCTGTACTCTCCATCACCACAAAACAGCTCTTCATGGTGGCCAGATATCGCCCGGATTTCAGCGGGAAGGACGAAAGCGTCTCCTTAACGCCATACTCCCGCTCCCCGAGTCGCAGCACGCTGTCATTTAGCTTCCAGCCATCGGCGTAAAACAGTACCTCTCCCGGACTCAGGGTCTTGTTTTCCCCGGTCAGGCGGTTGTAGTCCTCTATGGGGATCATCTCGAACTGCACTGGCATTTCGTTGTCCTCCATAGCCTCGCGACTGGGATCAAAATATCCCTTCCGCTCCATGGCGAAGGTCATAAGGCTGCGGTAATCCTTCCGGTCAACAAGGGTCACGCCATTTTTAGCCGCTATTTTGTCGATGATTCCATCTACCTCACCGGATTCGAAGTCGTCATCACTGACCACCACCGAAATATCGTGAGGATATCGGTTTTTGAGGGTGTTCTCCTGCCCCAGATACAGCGAAACTGTCGTCGACACCACCACCAGCACCATGGTGCTGAGGATGCAGATGTTGCCGAGCCCCACCGCATTCTGCTTCATCCGGTAGAGCATGCCGGACACCGAAATGAAGTGCTCCGGCTGGTAGTAAAACTTCTTGTTCCGCTTGAGGGCCTTGAGGAGCGTCACGCTCCCCGCCACAAAGAGGCAGTAGGTGCCGATGATAACGGCGATGACCGCCACGAAAAACAGCAGCAGCGCGTCCAGCGGCGATTTGACTGTCAGCGCAATGCCGTACCCCAGCCCCAGCATCAAAATACCGATGATGGTCAGCGGCCAGTTGGTTTTCGGCTCCTTTTCTCCCGTCTGGCCGCCGTGAAGCAGCTCAATGGGATTGACAAGGCTCACCCGCATGGTGTTGACCACAAGGATCAAGAGGAAAATCCCCAGAAACAGCCCCGCCGCCGATTCGATCACCGACGGGAAAATCGTAAAGGTCAGCGCCACCGGAAAGTTTAAAAGGTTTAACAACAGTAAAAACACTGCCTTGCTGAACAGAAGTCCAAACAGCAGCCCTCCTCCGATGGTGATTGCCGCTGTGTACAGCGTCTCAAAAAACAGGGTGGCGGCGATATGCCGCTTCTGGAGCCCCAAAATGCTGTAAAGTCCCAGCTCTTTTTTTCTCCGCTTGAAGAGGAAGGAATTGGTGTAAAACATCAAAATAACGCAGAAAATCCCAATGACCACCGTCCCCATCCCCAGAATGATCTGGAGAGGCTGAGCTCCCGGCATATCATTGAGCCCTGGATTCGCCGCAATGGACTGCATCACATAAAACGCCGCCTCGGAAAAGATCCCCGACAACAGGTAGGGCAGATAGGTGCTCTTGTTTTTGCGCAGGTTTGTCAGCGCGAGCTTTGGGAAAAACAGACTACTCAAGGTTTTTCCCTCCCGTCGTCAGCACCGTCAGGGTGTCGGAAATTTTCTGGTACAGCTCGTCGTTTGTCATCTGCCCTCTGTAAATCTGGTGGAACACCTCGCCGTCCTTGATAAACAGCACCCTGCCCGCATGGCTGGCAGCCCGGATGCTGTGGGTGACCATGAGGATGGTCTGCCCGTCCGAGTTGATGTCGTGGAGCATCCGCAGCAGTTTCGTCGCTGCCTTGGAGTCCAGCGCCCCTGTCGGCTCGTCGGCCAGGATAATCTGCGGGTTCGTGATGAGGGCACGTGCCACCGCCGCCCGCTGCTTCTGCCCGCCGGACACTTCGTAGGGGTATTTTTGCAGAATCTCCCCGATGCCCAGCTTCTGTGCGATGGGCGCAAGCCTCTGCTGCATCACCTTGTGGGGCTGCCGCGACAGCACCAGGGGCAGAAAGATGTTATCTTCAATGGAAAAGGTGTCCAGCAGGTTAAAATCCTGGAACACAAAGCCCAAGTGCTCCCGCCGAAACGCGCAGATCTCCCCGTCCTTGATGGCGGTGATGTTTCGCCCGTTTAGCAGCACGTCGCCGCTGGTGGGTTTATCCAGCGACGCTAAGATATTTAAAAGCGTCGTCTTTCCGGAGCCGGATTCGCCCATGATGGCGACGTACTCCCCTTCCTCCACCGAAAAACTCACGTCGGACAGGGCTTGGACTTGATTTGCTCCAAAGCGGGTGGTATATACTTTTTTCAGGTTGCGCACTTCCAAAAGCGGCATACAGCTTCCTCCTTTATAAAAAACATCTGATTGAAAAACGGCGCGCCCGGCCGCAGCTGCGGAATTGAGAGGAACAAAAGCAGTTCTTCCGCCCCTTTGCGGGCCATTATCGCAAAGGACCGCGGCACGGGCCGCCAAAACGGGCCGCCCCTACTGAAAACCCAAAAGACCCATGGATAAAATCTATTCGGGATGGACGGGGAAGCCCGATGGAACCGGACCCCCGGCTCCATGCTCCTATTATAATAAAAAAAGAAATGTACAGCCATCGAAAGAGCTTACATTTCTCCTTGGAACCTTACAGTTTTGCAAGGTTCTCTCTTTTTTCACACAAAACCCGCTGCCTTTTTGGAAACAAGGACAGTGCAGCGCCCCTACTCCTGCCCCGTTTCCATCTCGTCCCGACTCAGATCAAGTAGCACTCTGGTTCCAACTCCAACTTCCGACTGAATTTCCATCCCGTGCCGCAGTTTAGAAAGCACCCGTCGGCAGAGAAACAGTCCAAGTCCGCTTGCCTTTTTGTCCATCCGTCCGTTGTAGCCGGTAAACCCCCGCTCACCAAGCCTGGGCAGGTCTTCCTTCCGGATGCCGATACCAGTGTCCTCGATGACAAGGGTCTTGGGCGCGTTAGCCGCCATGTAAATAGAGATTTTTCCCTTTCTCGTATACTTGAGGGCATTTGAAAGAATCTGCTCTACCACAAACACGAGCCACTTCTCGTCAGTGACAACGGTATCGCTCAGCTCCCCCAGCTCCACCGACAGCCTTTTGTGGATGAACATGGAAGCATACCGCCGCACCGCCTGCCTCACGATGTCCCCGATACTGTATTCCCCGAACATCAAATCGGAGGACATGGTTCCTAGCCGCTGGTACTGGAGCACCATCTCGGCGTACCGCTCGATTTTAAAAAGCTCCTGCCCCAGCTCTTTTTTCTCGTCGCTTGCCTCCCCCGCGTCCAACAGAAGGTGCATGGCGGCGATAGGCGTCTTGATCTGATGGGCCCAGAGGGTGTAATACTGCTCCATCTCCTCCCGACTCAAATCCCTCTCGGAGATGAGCTTTGCCCTGGTTTTGTCCATCACCCTGGCAATCTGCTGATAATCCGCTTCAATACGGTTTTCCGGCTCGGGCAAGAATCCCAGCTCCAAATTCGCCGTCCCCAAAAGGGTCGTAAGGTGCCGGTGCCGCTTGAAAAACCGAACAAAGTCCGCAACGCCGAACAGGAGCACCGCCGTCAGTGAAATCATCCCGCAGTAAAGCACCGGCCCCCAGGGAAGCCGGTACAATGCGTAAATGAGGCAGAACGCCATGGCCGAGATGAGAAAATATAGGAGCGTGCGCACCTTGCCTTTCAGATACGCCCCCAAAAGCCCAAAAACCGTCTCCCGCTCTTCCATCAAAACGCCCCTTTCGGTTATTTTCCGTTGGAATACTTCCCAAAATCCGTAGGGGCCGATGCCTACATCGGCCCGCCTGTTTCCCAGCCTGTTATGGTTATATCACGGGCGGACGTGGGCGTCCGCCCCTACCAACTAGCTTTTTCTATTCCCAAACCGTTCCCCCATCCCCCAGATAAGCAGGTTAAGCACCACCGCCGCCAGCAGAGCCAGCCCTCCGGTCAGCGCCCATCCGGCTCCGCTCAATGGCGTAAGCGAGAACAGCCCCGGCAAAAATACTACGCACCCGGCGAACAGTAGGCAGAGAAAGCCCAACAGAATCTTCCGAATCAAGGTAAACGGCATGCACAGCTGCAGAATCAGCATCAGCCCCGTAAATCCCGTTACCAGTACGCTGATAGTGGAAATCATCTCGGTGGAAAGCCCCAGCTTCCACCCCAAAAATACCGCCAACAGGATGTTCATGACAATGGTCACGCCCCCCGGCACCGCCTTCATGAGGATGTTTTTGAGAAAATTCCCCTCAATCCGCGCCCGATTGGGCTCCAGTGCCAGAATAAACGCCGGGATACCGATGGTTACAGCGCTGATGAGCGTCAGCTGAATCGGCATGAACGGATATGGCATCTGAATGAACAAAAACAGCACCGCCAGCATGGTGGCGTACAGGGTTTTCGTTAAAAACAGCGATGCCGACCGCTGGATGTTGTTGATGGAGCGACGCCCCTCACCCACCACTCTCGGCATCGAATCGAAGTTCGAATCCAACAGCACCAGTTGGGAGACGTTTCGCGCCGCGTCGCTCCCCGACGCCATGGCGATGGAGCAGTCGGCCTCCTTCAGCGCCAGCACGTCGTTGATGCCGTCGCCGGTCATGGCCACTGTGTGCCCCTCTTCCTTAAGCGCCTGGATGAGCAGCTTTTTCTGGTCGGGAAGCACCCGCCCAAACACCGTGTACCGGGAGGCCGCCGTCTTTACCTCTTCGTCAGTTTTGCAGCCTGATAAATCCACCCATTGGTCCCAGTTTTTGACCCCTGTCCGCTGAGCAATCTGAGAAACCGTCAGCGGGTTGTCGCCGGAGATGACCTTCACGTCCACCCCCTGCTCCATAAAATACCGAAGTGTTTCTGCCGCCTCGGGCCGGATCACATCCTGAATCAGCACAATAGCCATCGGTTTGAGCCCATAGGGCAGCTCTCGCTCCCGGAATCCGCTGTCAGACCAGGCTAAAAGCAGTACCCTCCCCTCCCTGGCGTATCGGTCAAGCTCTGATTTGAGCCCCGCCGGCATCTCCGGGAATAGGAATTCCCCCGCTCCGATGACAAAGGTCCCCTTTTCTTCAAAACTCGCTCCCGACCACTTGGTTCTTGACGAGAAGGGAACCGCCTGCGTCAACTTCCAGTCCGATTTTCCCCCGTACTTCCTGGCGATGGCATCGAAGGTGGCGTTCCGGTCGGGCAGCGCCCGGCAAAGGGCTTTTAACGCCTCCTCCGCCTCTTTCACCGACCCATTTTCCCACGGAATCACCCCCGCTACTTCCATCGTCCCCTCGGTCAGGGTTCCCGTCTTGTCAAGACAAAGGGTGTCCACCCGTGCCAGCGCCTCAATGCAGTAGAGCTCCTGTACCAGCACCTTGTGCTGAGAAAGCCGAACAACACTCACCGTCAAAACGGTGCTTGTCAGCAGCATCAGCCCCTCGGGAATCATCCCAATGAGCGCCGCCACCGTCTGCACCACCGCGTCGCTCACCGTATTGTCCGACAGCCGCATCTGCCCCCAGAAGAGCAGTCCTCCCACCGGAATGATGATAATCGAAACAATCCGGATGATTTTTTTCAGCGTCTCCATGATCTCGGAGCGCACTTTTTTAAACTGTTTCGCCCCTTTGGAGATGGTGGAGATATAGTTTTCATCCCCCACATGCTCGGCCCTCGCCCTGCACTCCCCGCTGACCACAAAGCTCCCTGCCAGCAGCAGGTCTCCCTCGTGTTTGAGGACGGGCTCCGACTCACCAGTGACGAAGGCTTCGTTCACTTCGCATTCTCCCCGGAGCAAAACACAGTCAGTGACCACCTGTCCGCCGCTTTTTAGAGCCAGCACATCGTCCAGCACTACCTGGTCCACCGGGATTTCCATCGGCATCCCACCGCGAATCACATGAGCTTTGACAGAGGATAGAAGCGACAGTTTGTCCACCGCGTACTTGGCCCGCAACTCCTGGAAAATCCCGATTCCTAAGTTACAGAGCACCACTCCCATAAACAGGCAATTTTTATACGACCCCACCGCCAAAACCGCCGCGGCGAGGATGACGTTGATAAGGTTGAACAGCGTGCAGACGTTGTCCCGCACGATCCGCCCCACACTGCGGGTCGAAACAGTGCAGTCCACGTTGTTTTGCCCCTCGATCATCCGCTGCTGCCAGAGCGCCGGGGAAAGCCCCTCGTCCGGGGCGGGGTGGTAGCGTTTCACTTTCTTTATCTGTCCCGATTCATTGCCCATATCTTTCCTCTTTCCGCATTTTGTCTCTTCTGTCACGCTATATCTATTATCCCAAACTGTCATGAAAAATCTG
>CABUOE010000056.1 GCA_902493155.1 uncultured Eubacteriales bacterium | reverse complement strand
CCAGCCAACGGTTGATATGTCCTGTTTTCCAAGCCTCTTTCATATGTTCGCCAAAGATTTCTGCCTGTGCTTCGATTCCCTTTTCCAGTCTATCGTCAAGGGTGGTCGTTGCCTGTCCGTCAAGCGGAAGCCCTATGCCTCTTTCGGTCAATATTCCATTGGTAACATTCAGGAACGGCAACATTCTGCCATAACCCAAATAGTCGGTTGCCTGATAAACAATCTCTTTTGCTGCTATCGGCGTGATACCGTTTTCTAAGGCTTTCGGGAGCATCTCTTTATATGCCTCCACACCTCCGCAGCCGATCAGCGTCGCCAAAATCGCCAGATAGCGGGTAGAGGGGTCTAATTGCTGGTTTTCTTCGTTTATAACTTCATCAAATGCAAAATGCTCAAAGCGTTCTGCAAATTCGGGGTCTGTTCTATACAAATCCATTTTTGTTTCTCCTTTCAGATTTTTTGACTGCCGGTGGACCACACGTGCTTGCCCTTTGCGGCAGCAGGGGTGTTCTGTGCCATTACGCCTACTAATTTATGGGGAACATAGGGTTTTTCCAAGAAAGTAAGATCATCGGCAGTCAAAGTAAGCTGGATAGCTTTTGCCGCACCCTCAATGTGGTGGAGCTTTGTTGCGCCCACAACAGGAGCAGTAACCTTTGTCAGCAGCCAAGCAAGAGAGATTTCCGTCATAGAAACGCCGTACTTGTCGGCAAGCTGCGCCACACGGTCAATGATGATACCGTCCTGCTCGGCAGTAGCGTCGTATTTCAGATGTGCGTAGCTGTCCTCCTGCAAACGCTTTGAGGTTTCGCCAGGGCGTTTGGAAAGCCGTCCTCCCGCAAGGGCGCTGTACGGCGTCATCGCTATATTTTCTTCACGACAGAGCCTTGACATTTCCCGTTCCTCCTCCCGGAAGATCAGGTTATAGTGTCCCTGCACCGATACAAATTTTGCGAACCCCTCTTTTTCGGCAAGTGCATTAGCCTTTGCAAGCTGATAGGCAAAACAGTTGGAAATACCGATATACCTTGTCTTTCCTGCCTTTACCGCATTATTCAGTCCCTCCATAATGTCGTAAAGGGGCGTATTGTAATCCCACATATGGTAAATGTATAAATCAACATACTCCATACCGAGATTGCGGAGGCTTTTATCAAGCATTTTTTCAATGTGCTGCTGACCTGTGATTCCCGCTTCAATTTCGTCATTGGTACGAGGCAGGAACTTCGTTGCAATCACAACATCATCACGTGTTGCAAAATCCCGAAGCGCTCTGCCGAGATACTGCTCGCTTGTGCCGCTTTGATAGGCAATCGCCGTATCAAAGAAGTTGATACCAAGCTCCAACCCTTTTTTGATAATTTCACGGGAATGTTCTTCATCAACTGTCCAACTATGCTGGCCGTTTCCTGCTTCGCCAAAGCCCATACACCCCATACAAATACGGGACACCGGGAGGTCAGAAATTCCTAATTTTGTATATTGCATAATGTTTCCCCTCATTTATCAGTTTTTTTTTATATCCTTTTAACTGTACAGGGGTTTCCGCAGGCAACAGCGTTTGCAGGAATTGCTTTCGTTACCACGCTTCCTGCACCGATCACGGTATTATCTCCAATGGTAACACCCGACAGAAGAATCGCTCCGCCTCCAATCCAAACATTATTTCCGATGATAACAGGCGCAGTCTTCGTGCGTATTGCTTCTCTGCCTGTTTCATCGGTATAAATTCGTTCATCGGGCAAAACCGGGTGAACTGCTGTATAAATTTTGACATCAGGACCGATTAAAACATTTTTTCCGATTACAATTTTCCCCGTATCTAAAAGGGTACAGTTCATATTGATAAGACTGTTGCTGCCAAGAGAAATATTACAGCCGTAATCCACCCAGATCGGTTGATTGACACGGGCATTTTCGCCGCAAAAACCAAACAGCAAATGAATGATTTGATTTCGCAGTTCCATATTCTCGGCAGGCAGGCTGTTATATACCCGCATAAGGTCTTTTGCATGATTGCTCAAACGGCGAAGCTCTGGATCCCTTGTATCATAAAACTCGCCGCTGAGCATTTTCTCCTTTTCTGTCATAAGTCCGTTCCTTTGCTCAAAGACTATTCACCCAAGTTTCCAACTCCTGATCTGAAACACGGTTCAGCATTTTGCCTTTCTCCCAGTTGGCGGTCGGGCAGAGAGGTTTCAGCATTTCTACGGTTTTACCCATCCCGCTGCCTCCGCTGGTAGCAAAGGGAACAATAGTCTTTCCTGAAAAATCATAGCTTTCTACAAAGGTATTGATAATGGTCGGCGCAACATACCACCAAATCGGGAAACCGATAAACACGGTGTTGTAGTCGTCCATATTTGAGAACTTTTCCGCAATTTCAGGACGAGAGTTTGAATCGCTCATCTCAACCGAACTACGGCTCTTTTTGTTCGTCCAGTCAAGATCGGCACGGGTATAGGGGACAGCAGGTTTAATTTCAAAGAGGTCGGCGCCCGCCGCCTTCGCCAAACGCTCGGCTGCGGCTTTGGTAACGCCGCTTGCTGAAAAGTATGCTACTAACTTTTTCATCTTATTTTTCCTCCAATTTATTGTATTCTTCATCATTTACAGGCTCGCACCATTCATTCGAGGTATCCTCACCCGGAACTTCTACGGCGATATGAGAGAACCAGCTATCCTTTTTCGCACCGTGCCAATGTTTCACCTCTGCTGGAATTGTGATTACTGTTCCTGCGGTGAGAGAAACAGGCGGTTTATTTTCCTCCTGATACCAACCCTCACCCGCTGTGCAGATGAGAAGTTGACCACCGCCGTTTTTGGCATGATGAATATGCCAATTATTGCGGCAACCCGGTTCAAAGGTCACATTGGCAAGAAAAACCGATGTTTCTTTCGGGGGTGTAAGAGGATTCAAAAAAGAATTTCCTACAAAATACTGCGAAAAGGCTTCGTTCAAATTGCCTTTGCCGAATGTATTTGCTTTTTCAAATTCTTCGTAATGTAAATATTTCATATATATGCCTTTCTGCTTTACCAAGTCATTGCAAATTCAACCAATTCGGGGTTTCCAGAATTGCCGATTGTTGGTTTTCCGGTGTCCAACTCGCAGAGCTCGGACATTTCTTTTTCGGTAAGTTCAAAGTCGAAAATACCTAAATTTTCCTTAATACGCTCAATGTGAACGAATTTCGGAATAACTGAAACGCCGCTTTGTATAAGTATTGATACTAATTTTTTCATTGCTCAAAACTCCTTTAACTTTTTTTCTTGATTTCAAATCGCAGATAATCTAAACGGTCTAGCTGTTTTTCCTTAAAATGGATTTCGTCAAGCGTGCTGTCCCTCTTGGCGTTGAGCATTTCCATTCGCTCTTGTTCGGTAGACTTTCCTTTGAGTAACAAACGCATATACTTTTCTATTTCCTCGTTAGTAAAGCCAATATCGTGTAGTGTCATAATAGTACTCAACCATTCAATATCGCTGTCATCATAGCGCCACAAACCCATTACTTTTTTGACCTCTCCACATAACCCCCAGCTTTCATAATCCTGTAAAATTTTAATGGGGATATTGTATTTTTCACTTGCCTCTTGTAGTGTCATTTCAAATCCCTTTCTTTTGAAAAAATAAAGGTGTTCCGTCTTGGAACACCTTTATTATAGGCTTACTTATATGAAATGTCTAATACTTATAATTTATTAATAGTTATGCTTTTGAGGTATTGTCTCGCAAAATCTATAAAAGCAGTAGTAGCAGCAGAAAAAATCTGCTCTTTTTTCCACGCTAAGGCAGTATCAATTTCGAGAGCAGGGTTAAGAGGTATAAACCGTAAACCGTCGTAGTTACAATTCAATTTTATACCGATTACAGCACCGATATTGCTTTGAGCCATCATTGCTTCGTTGTATAGCAAATTCCCTTTTGCAATGATCTCAATCTGCGAAGCATATTCACCAAACCATTTCCCGATATTACTCTCCGCAAAATCACTCAAAGGCAAGATAAGCGGAATACCAACCAAATCTTGCGGCGAAATAAATTCTTTATCTATAAGCTGTGAATCCTCTCGTACCAATGCGCCCCATTCTTCTTTAACAGGCATACTGATAAATTCATATTTCCGTATGTCAATGGGCTCTGACATCAAGCCTATATCCAAAAGCCCCCTTTCTATCTGATCACGGATATTTCCGGCATTTCCGCTGTAAAACTCATAGCGTACAAGTGGGTGCTTTTTGCGAAATTCTGCAATGCAATCCGTTAAACAGCGGGTAGATAAAAATTCACCGCTTCCGATCGAGATAACGCCTTCCAGATTTTCGTCTTTATGCAGAAAATCCCGCTTTGTTTTATCTGCCAATGATAAAATTTCCTGTGCTCTGCGTTTTAGTATCATTCCGTCCTCGGTTAAAATGATATTGTGATTGCTTCGTACAAAAAGTTCAACGCCAAGTTCTTCTTCAAGTTGAGCAATTTGTCTTGATAATGTAGGCTGCGTCACGTGGAGTTGCTGTGCCGCCTTTGTAAAATTTTCTTCCCGCGCTATTGCTAAAAAATAGTTTAATACCCGAAGTTCCATATACCTTACCTCCGAAAAAAGTATAACAGAAAGCAAAATAATTTTCAATATATCTAATTGTGAGTTATGCTTTTTAAGAATGTATAGCTTCTTCGGGTATTAGGGTGTCCCTAACGAGATTTACTGTTTATAGTTGCATGAGATACAAACAGTCTGCTCACTAAGATAATACATAAAAAACGGAGAAAAGACGGGAGGAAAATCCCGTCTTTTTGCAGGCAGATACAGGTTGCCCATAAAAGGGGCGGCTTTGGGACCGATGTTTGGCGTAGGCGTTCTTTGCAAAGCTACTATATTTATGGTACAATGAATTTGTTCACGATATAGATATAATTTGTTTGTAAATATAGGCAGTTGGAGGAAGAAAGATGACCCAGAACCATTCCATTTCGAAGACGCTGGAGCGGTTTCGCAGCTTCCGGTATATCCTGGTGCTGGAAGGGGTAGCGGTGGGCGCTTTGAGCGGATTTGTCATCGTGCTGTTCCGGCTGGTTTTAGAGCACGCCGATACGCTGCTCCAGGGGGCACTCCAATATGGGAAAGAAAACGCCTGGTTCATTCCGATGTGGTTTTGCATTCTGGCGGTGGTTTCTTACCTGGTTTACCGGCTCCTTAAATGGGAGCCGATGATTTCCGGAAGCGGCATTCCTCAGGTAGAGGGAGAGATGGAAGGGAAGCTCAATCAGAACTGGTGGAAAGTGCTGGTGGCAAAATGCACCGGAGGCGTTTTATCCATTGGGTGTGGACTTTCTCTCGGTCGGGAGGGCCCCAGCATCCAGCTTGGCGCCATGGCGGCGAAGGGATTTTCCCGTTTAACCCGACGAATGAAGACGGAGGAGCGGCTTTTGATGACCTGCGGGGCCAGCGCCGGACTGTCAGCCGCCTTCAACGCGCCTTTCGCCGGAGTGCTGTTCAGCCTGGAAGAAGTACATAAAAACTTTTCGCCGGAGGTGCTGCTCTCCACCATGGCGTCGTCCATTACGGCGGATTTTATTGCTCGGAACGTCTTTGGCCTGGCGCCGATTTTTTCCTTCCATGTGCCCCAAATGATGCCGCTTTCCCAGTACGGCCACGTGATTTTGCTGGGGATTTTATTGGGACTTCTGGGCGTGGTGTACAACCTGTCCATTGGTGCGTCCCAGAAGCTGTATGGGAAAATCAAGTGGGAGCCGCTGCGGCTGCTCATTCCGTTTCTCTGCGCCGGGGCGCTGGGGTTTACGCTGCCTGAGGTTTTAGGCGGGGGACATCCGCTGGCGCTAAAAATCGCGGAAGGCAAGTTTGCGCTGTGGATGCTCTGCCTGCTTTTCGCCGTGAAATTTGTGTTTTCCATGGTGAGCTTCGGCTCCGGAGCGCCGGGAGGTATTTTTCTGCCTCTTTTGGTCATGGGGTCGATGATCGGCAGCATCTATTACGGCGGGGCGGGAGCGTTGCACCTGGCTCCTGACGGGCTGCTGGGCAATTTCCTCATTCTGGGCATGGCCGGATATTTTTCCGCCATCGTGCGGGCCCCTATCACCGGTATCATCCTCATCAGCGAGATGACAGGCTCTTTTAACCACCTGCTGACATTGACCATCGTGTCTCTGTTCGCCTACCTGATTCCAGACCTGCTCAAATGCCGCCCCATCTATGATTCGCTGCTCCGCCGTCTGCTTGAAAAGCAAAGCCCCGGCAGTAAGCCGGCGGCCAACGGGGAAAAGGTGCTCATCGACAGTGTCATCTCCCACGGCTCTGCGGCGGAGAACCGGACGGTATCGGACATCGTCTGGCCGGAGCACTGCCTGGTGGTGTCGGTGATGCGGGGTGAGGAGGAACTGGTGCCCAAAGGGAATACTGTTTTCCGGGCGGGAGACCGGATTATCCTGCTCTGCGATGAAAATTACGCTTCCGACGCACATCGGACGCTGGAACACCAGTGCCAGCGGGTTCGGGTCGGACAAAAAGACCGGCGTGAGAGCCTATAGTGACAGGAGGAATGAAATTTGGGAACCGAAGTCATCGCCGCCCGCACCATGAACGGGCTTTACATCATCCTTGACATTGTATTTTTGCTGTTTTTGCTGGGAACGCTCCTTTGGACCAAACGGTTTCAGGCGGCAATAGTCGGATTTTTAGGGGGAATCCTCTATTTTGTGGTGGATTATGGCGGGTTTTACTGCCTGCTCCACACCAGAGTGGTCGACGGAGCCGATCCGTTCTGGTTTCTGCTCTGGCTCTCCATGAGCTACGGGTTTACCAACTTTGTCTGGATCTGGCTGTGGCTTGACCGGGACAAGAGGACGTTGGAATGGTCGCTGCTTATCGTTTCCGGCTGGCTCACAACTGCTTTGCTCAGCCAGAACTTCGGGGCGGGGTTCCCGGTCATCTCCATTTCCCGTGGCACTGCCGATTACCACGGCATTATGGCGCTTTTGCTGTTCGTGGGGTATGCTGTCCTCTGCATCCACAACATCCGCAGGGGGCCGGAGGAAAAAATCGACATCAAGTGGATTCTGGCCATTGGGATACTGGTTCAGTTCGGGTGGGAGTTTGTGCTGCTCATCACCGGTATCCGCAACGTGAGTTTGCAGACGATTATCGTCAACTCCTTGCTGGAGACCAACATGGGGCTTCCGTACCTCTATTTTATCCACCGGGCTGTCAACCGCCGCTGGCGGGAGGATTTGAGTCGGGCGGCATCTTAAATCGGGAGAGAGATTTATGAAGAAAAGAAAAGGGCAGATGTCGGAATCCTTCCTGCTGGGCGCTATGCTGGCGGTGGTGGGAGGATTCTTAGACGCCTACACCTATCTTCTGAGAGGCGGCGTCTTCGCAAACGCCCAGACCGGCAACATGGTCTTGCTGGGGATCAGCGCAGTGGAAGGGCACTTCCTCAAGGCGCTTTATTACCTGGTTCCCATTGGGGCTTTCGCACTGGGAGTCGTGGCGGCGGAGGCCGTCCGACACCGGTTTCAGTCCCATCCCCGTATCCATTGGCGGCAGATTGTGGTGGCGGCGGAGTTTTACTGCTGGGGGCGGCTTTTGTGCCGCGGGGGGACTTCGACGTGGCGGTGAATGTGGCCGTTTCCTTCATGTGCGCCATGCAGGTGGAGAGCTTCCGCAAGGTCAACGGCAACGCCTTTGCCTCCACCATGTGTACCGGCAACCTCCGCAGTGCCACCGAGCGGCTTTGGCGCTATCACCTGACGAAGGACAGGTCCGAACGGAACCGGGGCGTCCAATACCTGCTGATTATCCTGTTTTTTATCGTCGGCGCGGCAATGGGGGCGTGGCTTTCCGGGATCTGGGGCGTCAGGGCGATTTTGTTCTGCTGTGTGCTGCTGGCGGGGGTGTTCGGCGTGATGTTTATTAAAGAAGATGTGCCCAAAATCGAAGAAGAACTCCAAAAACACTGAAGAAAAAAGACGAACCAAAATGCGGTCCGTCTTTTGCTTATTTATTCGTCAAACACCGTCTCGATGAGCTTTTCGCTCTGGGCGGGGGAATAGACCCAATGGGAAAGGTGCCCTTTCTCTATGTAATAGCGGAGGGGCGGCAGGGGCATCTCCTCGTCGAAGGCGTCCACGATAATGAGCTTTACCTTCATCTTGTCGGCGATCATGCTTTTGATGTAGACGCTGGCCTGCTGGCCTGGGCGGACGCCGGCCTTCAGCTCGGCAAGTCCCGCAAGGTTTGGGGCAAGTTCCACAAAGATTCCGTAGTCCTCCACCGAGCGGATGACGCCGCTGACGGTTTCACCGGGTGCGTACTGGGAGACATTTTCCTCCCAGGTACCCAGAAGCTCCTTGTGGGTCAGGGAAATGCGGTTTCCCTCGATGCTTTTGACGATGGCTTTGATGTTCTGGCCGACGAAGAACCGGTCCTTGGGGTGGGAAATCCGCGAGACCGAGATCATGTCAATGGGGATGAGGGAGACGATGCCGCAGCCGATGTCCACGAAAGCGCCAAACTGCTCTAAGTGGGTGACGCGGGCGGGGATGATGTCGCCGGGCCGGAGGCGGGAAAGAAACTGTTCCTGGCACTCCAGCTGGGCTTTTTTCCGGGAGAGGACGGCCACCGTTTTACCGTAGCAGTCCCGCTCAAACGCGGTGATTTTGAAGCAGACCGGCTTGTTGACCCTCGAAATAATGGCGATGTCCCGGGTGGTACCCTCAGCGATGCCGATAGCGGCTTCCTCCCGGGGAATGACCCCTTTGATGACGCCCAAATCAACGATTAGATTGTGGCTTCCCTCGCAGACCAGCGCCCGGGCTTCCAGCGTCCGCGACTCGGCCATGGCCTCGTACAGGGTATTCAGGTTTTCAAAATAGCGTTTGTTTTCTTCGGTTTCACAAAGCAGCCCTTCCGGCAGAAATTTCATACTCAGCACCTCATCTTTTATCCCTTGCAGATAAAATTCCTTTCTTTGATGTTCATTTTTCACATCGGGGAAATAGCAGTATGCAGGCGGAAATTCAACGGCCTTTAACCGTTTGCACCGTTTTGTACGGCGCGCTCAGAAAGTCAGGGAAAATCTGTCTTTCCAATGGAATTTCTCATTAGCGTTACATCCTATGAAAAAATTGGAAGGAATATGCGGGGTAGGAACAGCTGCTTTTCATTGCGTTTTTTGTCCCTTTGTGCTATACTCACTTTATATAGGCAAGAGTTCTTTGAAAGCGCCGCAGGCGCTTTTTCTCTTGTTTGCAGAACGCTTTCGTCATTTTGATGCAAAATAACGGAAATTGTCCCGAAATTCCGGCAATTTTTTTAGGGTTTGTTTACAAATCAGTGACAGATTTTTGCTAAAATGAAAGGGCAGTTTTGCAGATTATCGCTTGATTGCAGAAAATTTGATAGAGTGATGGCTTTTAGGGCAGCCTCACCTATCGAGTCAAAAAAGAAATGGAGTTTTGGCAATGATCGAGGTATCAAAACTCACCAAATGTTATGGTGACAAGCGCGCAGTGGACAACATAAGCTTCACCGTCAACCAGGGTGAAATCCTAGGTTTTCTCGGCCCCAACGGCGCGGGAAAATCCACTACAATGAACATTCTGACCGGATACATATCCTCCACGTCGGGAGAGGCGAAAATCGACGGGTTCGACATTTTAGAGAATCCCACCGAGGCTAAAAAGCGCATCGGCTATCTGCCGGAGCATCCTCCTTTGTACCTGGATATGACCGTTTGGTCTTATTTGGAATTCGTCTATCAGCTTAAAAAGGTGCAGCTCCCCATGAAGGAGCATTTGGAGCAGATCTGCCGCAAGGTGAAGATCGAAAACGTCCAGCACCGCATCATCAAAAACCTCTCGAAAGGCTACCGCCAGCGGGTGGGATTTGCCCAGGCGCTGATCGGCAACCCGGAGGTGTTGATCCTCGACGAGCCCACCGTCGGTCTCGACCCGAAACAGATCATCGATATCCGTAATCTCATCAAATCCCTGGGCGAGGATCACACCGTTATCCTTTCGTCCCATATCCTGCCGGAGATCCAGGCCATCTGCGACCGCGTCGTCATCATCAACAACGGCGTCATCGTGGCCGACGACACGGCGGACAACCTGTCGAAGAACATGAGCGAGGATTTCCGTTACACCGCCCGCATCGAAGGGCCTCAAGAGGAGCTGCTCAGCATCCTCAAAAACGTCCCCGACATGGCGGAAGTGACCCCTCTGGGCGAAAAGGAGCCTGGCGTTTGCGAGTTTATCCTGGAAGCGAAGCCGGACACCGATATCCGCCGGGCATTGTTTGATGCGGTATCGGCGAATCAATACCGGATTCTGGGCCTGAAGTCCAACGAAATGACGTTGGAGGACATCTTCCTGCGGCTGACTTCCGGAGACGCACAGAGCATCCACGTGTCGGAAATCCACCCCGACGGGCAGGACAAGGAAGAAATCCAGTCCGGCGCGGCAAAAATCGCCGGGCAGTTCTTTGACGAAGACGGCAGGCAAAACGCTGATGCTGTCGGTGACTCCAGCGAAGGACAAACAGACGGAGGTGAGGAATAATGGCTGCGATTTTCAGAAGAGAGTTTTCTTCCTATTTTGCTTCCCCCATCGGGTACATCTACCTGACGGTGTTTTACTTTTTTTCAGGAATGTTTTTTAACAGCGTAGTCACTTCAAATTCCACCGACGTGACCCCGGTGTTCAGCTCGTTGTCTCTGATCCTTTTAATATTGATTCCGCTTTTGACTATGCGGCTTTTGAGTGAAGAGAAAAAACAGAAGACCGACCAGTTGCTGCTCACCTCTCCAGTGAGTCTGTCGGGGCTTGTGTATGGAAAGTTTTTGGCGGCGTTTTGCATCTATGCCATGGGAATCGCCATAACTTTTGTTTATGCGGTGGTTTTGGCCGGGTTTGCCTCTCCTCAGTGGATGGTGGTTGTGGGCAATGTTTTAGGTGCGTTGCTTTTGGGCTTTGCCATGATTTCCATCGGGCTTTTCATCTCTTCCCTGACTGAGAATCAGATGATCGCTGCTGTTGGCAGCTTTGCCGCCATGCTGTTTATCCAATTGATGGATGCATTTACCTACCTGATTCCCGTCAGATGGATTTCTAACGTACTGCTCAGCATTTCCTTTACGGCCCGGTACTCTGAATTCACTTCGGGAATCCTCAATCTCTCCAATGTGCTCTACTTCCTGAGCATCGGCGTAATTTTCAACTTCTTCACCGTCCGTGTGCTGGAAAAGAGACGCTGGAGCTAAGAGACCGTTTGAAACGACTGACTTTACAAGGAAAAGGAATGGTACGCAGAAATGAAGAAAAACATTTTCAATAACCGGCGCTTCAAACATGGGTCTTTGGCTACGATTATGACGGTTGGGCTGATTGTGTTGGTGGTGCTTGTGAATATCATCGCTTCGATGGTCGCTGACCGGCTGCCGGTCAACATCGACTTGACCGACACGAAGATGTACGAACTCTCCCAAGAGTCTATAGATTATGTAGAACAGCTCAAAGAGCCGGTCACAATCGAAGTATTCGCTTCGGAAGACGATTTTAATAATATGGGACAGATGTATGGATTTGAGGAATTCACAAAACAGGCACTGGAACTGTTTAAAAAGTACAGCCTTTACGGCGATGTGACCGTCAATTACTTAGACCCTTACACCAACCCGGATATCCTGTCCAAGTACCCCAAAGAGAGCCTTGGACTGGGAAGCGTGGTGGTTTCCTGTGGGGAACGTTACCGCGCCCTCGCTTTGTACGATTTATTCAATGTGGATTCTCAGACAGGCGCAGTGGTTTCCTC
>CABUOE010000055.1 GCA_902493155.1 uncultured Eubacteriales bacterium | reverse complement strand
AATGATGGGTGGTATGGGGATCAACTCCATCGAAGCGCTCAAGGGAAACCGGCTGATGCTACGCGGCGTCGGCTTAAACGACAGAGAGCTTTCCATTCTCGGCATCAAACACGCGGGAGAATAATTTTAGTCTGAAAGAGGAGAAGAAAACATGTTAACAGCCATTGTGGGGATTAACTGGGGCGACGAAGGCAAAGGCAGAATGGTGGATCTCTTTTCGGAAAAATACGACATTGTGGCCCGCTATCAGGGTGGAAACAACGCCGGACACACCGTGGTCAACGACCGGGGCAAGTTTATTTTAAATCTGCTACCCTCCGGCATCCTCCGGGAGGAAGTCACAAACGTCATGGGCACCGGCATGGTCATCGATTTGGAGCACTTAAGCGGTGAAATCGGACGGCTCCGGATGGCGGGGGCGCAAATCTCTCCCAAAAACTTAAAAATCAGCGATCGGGCCGTCATCTGCATGCCCTATCACAAGCTTCTGGACGTTTTGGAAGAAGAACGGCTGGGCGATGCCAAATTTGGTTCGACGAGACGGGGCATCTCCCCGGTATACGGTGACAAATACATGAAAAAATGCCTGCGAATGGGGGATTTGCTGGACCGAGAATCCTATGCGGAGGCTCTCAAGGGAATCCTCGCCTGGAAAAACCTGACCATCACCGGCGTATACGGGGCAAATCCCGTGGATTACGATGAGATGCTCGGGTGGCTGGACAAATACGCAGAGGAATTCAAAGAATACATCTGCGACACCGGCGTTTATCTGAATGAAGCGGCCTCCGAAGGGCAGAGTATCATGTTTGAAGCTCAACTGGGCGCCCTTCGGGATATCGATTACGGCATCTACCCCTTTACCTCCTCTTCCCCCACGATTGCTGCATACGCCCCTATTGGGGCGGGAATATCAAACCGGAAACTCGACAACACCATCGGCATCATGAAGGCTTACTCCACCTGTGTGGGTGAAGGTCCCTTTACAGCCGAGATGTTCGGAGACGAAGCGGAGAAGCTTCGGGCAGCAGGCGGCGAATACGGTGCAGCCACCGGGCGGCCCAGAAGGGTGGGCCCCTTTGACGTAGTGGCTTCTAAATACGGTGTGCGGGTGCAGGGTTGCGACGAGCTGGCCTTGACCAAACTTGATGTGCTGTCTTACATGGAGAAAATTCCCGTCTGTACCGCCTACGAGGTGGACGGACAGATCGTCCACGATTTTCCCTACGGCGCAAAGCTTAACCGGGCGAAACCGGTGGTGGAATATCTGGACGGCTGGAACTGCGACGTCTCCAAATGCCGCAAACCGGAGGACCTGCCGGGAGAGGCCAAAAAATATATCGCCTATCTGGAAAAGGCGGTTGGGTGTAAGATCAAATACGTGTCGGTGGGCGCCGCCCGCGACGAATATATCGTCTTATAGGTGATTGCCATGAAAAAAGTTTATGTAGATGAAAAATGGTGCCTGGGGTGCCACTTGTGCGAATACAACTGCGCCTTTGCCAATTCCGGATGCTCGGATATGGTGAAAGCACTGAAAGATATCGAAATCAATCCTCGTATCCGCATCGAAGAAAAAGGCGACGTCCACTTCGCCGTAAACTGCCGCCATTGTGAAGAACCTCTCTGCGTGAAGGGTTGTATCTCCGGCGCGCTTTCGGTAAAGGATGGAGCAATTTTTGTGGATCAGGACAAATGTGTAGGCTGTTATACCTGTATCCTCAGCTGTCCCTATGGCGCCATTATGCCGGCGGAAAACGGTGTGGTGCAGAAGTGTGAGCTCTGTATCGAAAATAGCTGCGGCACTCCCGCCTGTGTGGCCGGATGTCCCAACAACGCCATCATTTTTGCAGAGGAGGCAGGAGCATGAATTACGTGATTATCGGAAATTCCACCGCCGCTATCGGCTGTGTCGAAGGGATCCGGCAGGTGGACAAAACAGGAAAAATCACCTTGATATCCAGCGAGCCCTACCACACCTACTCCCGTCCGTTGATTTCCTATCTCCTTTACGGCAAGACCGACGAGGAACGGATGAAATACCGTCTCGACAGCTTCTACGAGGATAACGGCTGCACCCTGCTGGCGGGCAAAACGGTTACTTCCGTCGACCCTAAGGGCCAAAAAGTCCTGCTAAACGACGGCCAAAAGGTTTCCTACGACAAACTGCTGGTAGCCACCGGCTCCCGTCCTTTTGTCCCGTCTATCGAGGGGCTCGACAAGGTAAAGGAAAAATACACCTTCATGTCTTTGGACGACGCCAAGGCTCTGGAAAAAGCCCTGACGCCGGGGACGAAGGTAATGATTATGGGCGCGGGCCTCATCGGACTCAAATGCGCTGAGGGGATCGCCCATCTGGTGAAATCCATCACGGTGGTGGATTTGGCCGACCGGATTCTCCCGTCGGTTCTGGATGCCGAAAGCGCCTCCATCGTTCAAAAACACCTGGAACAGAAAAATATTTCTTTTATCCTTTCAGACAGTGTCCAGTCCTTTGAACAAAACGAGGCCACTTTGGCCAGCGGTAAAAAAGTGCCCTTTGATGTGCTGGTGGTGGCGGTGGGCGTTCGGCCCAACACAAACCTTGTGTCCGACGCAGGCGGAAAAGTAAACCGCGGCATCGTCATCGACGAAAAATGCAAAACCAGCTTATCCGACATCTACGCCGCTGGCGACTGTGTTGAAAGCCACGACATCACAATCGATGAAAACCGTATCCTTGCCCTTTTGCCCAACGCCTACATACAGGGTGAGACCGCCGGAATCAACATGGCCGGCGGGGCAAAGACCTATGACAGCGCCATTCCCATGAACGCGGTGGGATTTTTTGGACTCCACGTCATCACGGCGGGCAGTTACGGTGGCGAGGAAACCGTTATCTCCGATGGCAGCCAGTATAAAAAGCTTATCGTCAAAGACGGACTGCTCAAAGGTTACATTATGGTGGGCGATGTCCGTCGGGCAGGTATTTACACTAGCCTCATCCGCAATCAGACGCCGCTTGATACCATCGACTTTGAGCTGATGAAAGAAAATCCCCAGCTTATGGCATTTTCCAGAAAAGAACGCCAAAAAATGCTGGGCGTTTCGTAAATAGGGAAAGGGGGAATTCCAGAAATGAACATCGTTGCGGGCAATATGCATTTTAGGGATTTAAACGAAAAAATTCGCAATGCGAAAGATAAAAAAATTCACATCAAAGACTGTATTGGCCAGCGCTACATCGGCAGCGGCCTGGGCGGCAAGGAAATCGTTATCGACGGCGTACCCGGGAACGCCTTGGGCGCTTATCTGAATGGAAGCATCATTCGTACCAATGGGAATGTCCAAGACGCCACCGGCGACACTATGAACGGCGGCGCCATCTATGTCCACGGTTCCTCCGGGGACGCCACCGGCTACGCCATGCGGGGCGGCAAAATTTTTGTCAAAGGGGATACCGGCTATCGGGCTGGTATCCACATCAAAGCCTACGAAGAGCATAAACCCACCATCATTATCGGCGGAGCAGCAGGGAGCTTCCTAGGCGAGTACCAGGCGGGTGG
Source organism: uncultured Eubacteriales bacterium (assembly GCA_902493155.1). Classification (GTDB taxonomy): domain Bacteria; phylum Bacillota; class Clostridia; order Oscillospirales; family Ruminococcaceae; genus Fumia. Next base: position 8,469 of record CABUOE010000055.1, on the reverse strand, counting down.
AAATATCGTCGTTTTAGGCTTGAACAGCGGCGGAAAGCCCCCAGTGGGTTACTTCTGCGGCACCGGTATGCACGGCGGAAAAATCTGCGTTGCGATATCCTTCCCCACGACCTTCCGGCGCAGGTGTCCGCTAGGGATGCCACTCCGGAAGATATGGAGGAAATCGACGGCGATTTGAGCGAATTTTGTAAGGAGTTCCAGTTTGACAAAAAACAAATCCTCAAAAATCACTTTTTTGTCCTGACCGCCAATACGAAAAATCCATATAAACAGCTTTATACTCAAAATTAGTTGGTGTATAATAGCTTATAGGTATATACCGCTATTTTGCGTAAGGAGGCAATTTTATGGGAGACTATACCATGTCGGAAGTGCTGGAATTTGTTGAGGAAAATGACGTAAAGTTTATACGGCTTGCGTTCTGCGATATTTTCGGCAGGCAGAAAAACGTATCCATCACCCCCAGCGAACTACGCCGGGCCTTTGACAAAGGCGTTTCCTTTGATGCTTCGGCCATCGACGGATTTTTTACTGCCGATCAATCCGACCTGTTTTTGGTGCCCGATCCAGCCACCCTTTCGGTGTTGCCGTGGCGTCCCTCTCAGGGACGGGTAGTCCGGTTTTTCTGCGACATCAAAAACCCCGACGGAACTCCCTTTGAGGGAGACGGACGGCAGATCCTGCACCGGGTAGTAGAAAAGTGCTCTGAAATGGGCCTCACTTGCAAGGTGGGTGCGGAAAGCGAATTCTACCTCTTTTTGGAGGACGACAACGGCGAACCCACCGAGGTGCCTTTTGATAAAGCGGGTTACTGCGATATCGCGCCCCTAGACAAAGGGGAGAACGTTCGGCGGGAAATCTGCCTCACCCTGGAAGAAATGGGCATCATGGCGGAGAGTTCCCACCATGAGCAGGGTCCCGGCCAGAACGAAATAGACTTTCGGTACAGCGGGGCGTTGACGGCGGCGGACGATTTTGTCGCCTATCAGTCGGTAGTTCGCACCATCGCGGGACGGAGTGGACTGTACGCATCCTTTATGCCCAAGCCCATCCCAGACGAAAGCGGCAGCGGGCTCCACGTGAACCTGTCCCTTTATAAAAACGGGCGGAACGTTTTTCAGGACTTGCTGAGAGGTGTTCCCTCCGAGGCGGAAGGCTTTATCGCGGGAATTTTAAACCGCGTCAGCGAATGCACTGCTTTCTTAAACCCTCTTACCAATTCTTATGAGCGTCTGGGCAAGTGCAAGGCCCCGCGATACATCACCTGGTCCAAGGGAAACCGTTCCCAACTTATCCGTATTCCCCGGGCGTCTTACGACTCGGAGCGCTGCCGGATGGAGCTTAGATCCCCCGACGGGGCATGCAACCCTTATTTTGCCTTTGCGCTGTTGATTGCCGCAGGGATAGAGGGCATCGAGAAAGGGCTGAAGCTCCCGAACCCTACAGAGCTCAATTTGATGGATCCCGATGTGGATACCGCTGGGCTCGCAAGATTGCCAGAGACGCTGGGAGAAGCGGTGAGCATAGCGCGGCAGAGCGAATTTTTAAAGGAAGTGCTCCCAGCAGGCGTCATAGAGAAATTCCTTGAGGCGAAACAGCGGGAATGGGAAAAAATCAGCGCTTCCCCCGACCCTCGTGAGGCGGAACATCAATTGTATTTTCGACAGATATAAGCGGCAGAGGCGGTGAAAGAGATGGAAAAGATTCTCATCGTTTCCAGCGCTCCCAAAGCGACCGAGCACCTGACCAAAATGCTCCAGATGAACCGTTATTCCCGCGTCGTCGCAGCAATGAGCGGAAGCGAGGCACGGCGGTTGATGCTGGACGACGGGTATGACATCGTTATCATCAACACCCCCCTCTCTGACGAATTTGGAGAAGAGTTGGCGATAAACCTCTCCGAAACCACCTCTTGCGGCGTGTTGATGCTGGTGAAAGTGGATCGGGCGGACGACGTGTTCAGCAAGGTGGAGGATTTTGGGGTTTTCGTGGTGGAAAAACCGATGAATACCGCCATGTTCTATCAGGCGGTGAAGCTGATTACAGCCTCCCGCAGAAGAATTTTGGGCTTAAAAAATGAAAATGTCCGTCTGCAAAAGAAAATAGAAGAAATACGGCTGGTGGATCGGGCGAAATGCGCCCTTATTGAGTATTTGGGTATGACCGAAGCCCAGGCCCACCGACACATCGAAAAACAAGCCATGGATCTGAGAATGACCCGGAGGGAGGTTGCCCAGGGGATTTTGCAGACCTATGAAAGCTAAGGGATAGAAGGGAGAACGTCTCTAATGGGAAAGACGGTTTATTTGATTCTGGAAAATGGAAGGGTATTTGAGGGCAAACGTTTTGGCCTTTCCGGCGAAGTCACCGGAGAGATCGTCTTTACCACCGGCATGTGCGGGTATCTGGAGACGCTGACCGATCCCAGCTACTATGGACAGATTGTCGTACAGACTTTCCCTCTCATTGGAAACTATGGGGTCATCCCTTCGGATTTTGAAAGTGCCAGCGTCAGCATCAAAGCCTATATTGTCAGAGAATGGTGCCAGGAACCCTCCAATTACCGCAGCGAGGGCACTCTTGACACCTTTTTTAAAGAAAAGGGCATTATCGGCATTTACGGTATCGACACCCGGGAACTGACAAAAGTCATCCGGGAAAGCGGCGTTATGAACGCCCGCATTATGGACAGCCTGGAGGAGAAGGATAAATGGATGGAAGAAATCCGGTCCTACCGGATCGTCGACGCGGTCAACGCCGTCAGCTGTGAGCAAACCACTGAGGATCAGGCGGAGGACGAACGGTATCGGGTTGTCCTCTGGGATTTTGGCGCCAAGCAGAATATCAAGCGGGAGCTGTTAAAACGAGGCTGCACGGTAATCACCGTCCCCGGAAAAACTACCGCAGAGGAAATCCTCAAACTGCGTCCAGATGGGGTCATGCTCTCCAACGGCCCGGGCGATCCCGCGGAAAACACAGGGATTATCCGGGAAATCCAGAAACTCTGTCAGGCGCAGATGCCGATTTTTGGTATCTGCCTTGGGCATCAGCTGTTGGCCCTCTCCCAGGGAGGAAAGACCTTTAAATTAAAGTACGGCCACCGAGGAGCCAATCAGCCGGTCATTGACCTCAAAACCAGACGGGTGTACATCACGAGCCAGAACCATGGGTACGCTGTATCGGGCAAAGCCCTCCCCTCCCGTATTCGGATTGCCTTTGAAAACGCCAACGATGGCACCTGCGAGGGAATTTCCTATCAGGACATACCGGCCTTTTCGGTGCAGTTTCACCCGGAGGCGGCGGCGGGCCCGCAGGACACCATGTTCCTGTTTGACCGGTTTTTGCAGTTGATGGAGGAAAACTCTCTGCAAAAAGCCCTTTGAGGCAGGAGTAATTTTGAATAGAGGGAAGGATTTTTGCGATGAAACGGTCTTTTGTGAAAATGCAGGGCTGCGGCAACGATTATATCTACTTTGACTGCCTGACAAAGGAGCTGCCTCAGCCGGAGAAATGGAGCCGGAAGCTTTCCGACCGGCATTTTGGCATCGGGGGGGACGGTATCGTCCTCATCTGCCCGTCGGAAACGGCGGACGCCAAAATGCGGATGTTCAACGCTGATGGAAGTGAGGGGAAAATGTGCGGCAACGCCATCCGTTGCGTGGGAAAATACCTGTATGAGAGCGGTGCGGTGTCCAAAAAGGAAATGACGATTGAAACCCTGAGCGGGATTAAGCGTCTCATCCTCACCGTCTCAGGCAAAGAGGTTCTCTCAGTAACGGTGGATATGGGGAGTCCCATATTGGGCGCGAAACAAATCCCCACCCTCTTCAATCAGGACACCGTTATTGACCATCCACTCAAAGTAAACGGCGAACAGTACCACGTTACCTGCGTTTCCATGGGGAATCCCCACTGCGTTTTGTTCATGAATGAGGTAGAAACCCTTCCCATCGAAAAAATCGGCCCTCAGTTTGAAAACCATTCCATGTTTCCCGAGCGAATCAACACCGAGTTTATCCATGTCATCCGCCGCAACGAGCTGCGAATGCGGGTCTGGGAACGGGGCAGCGGGGAAACCTGGGCCTGCGGAACGGGTGCCTGTGCAGCGGTGGTGGCCGCTGTACTAAACGGATATTGTGACGAGGGAGCCGATGTGACAGTTCATCTAAACGGCGGGGACCTGGTCATCCGGGATGTGGGTGAGACCGTCTGGATGACAGGGGCGGCCGTCAAGGTATTTGAGGGAACCATCGAACTTTAAACCGGAAAGGATGCGGAAAAATGGAGAAGAAATATATCTTTGTGACCGGCGGCGTTGTTTCCGGTTTGGGAAAAGGAATTACGGCGGCTTCCCTGGGGCGACTTTTAAAAGCGAGAGGACTTAAAGTTGCGGCCCAGAAGCTGGACCCCTATATTAACGTGGATCCCGGCACTATGAGCCCCTACCAGCACGGCGAGGTGTTCGTCACCGAAGACGGCGCGGAGACCGATCTCGACTTGGGACACTACGAGCGATTCATCGACGAGGATTTGAACCAGTTTTCCAACCTGACCACCGGTAAAGTCTACTGGAACGTCCTACAAAAAGAGCGCAATGGCGAATACTTGGGCGAGACGGTGCAGGTGATTCCCCATATCACCAACGAAATCAAGGAGTTCATCTATACCGTCGGCAAGCAGACCGACGCCGACATCATCCTCACTGAAATCGGAGGCACCACCGGAGACATCGAGAGCCAGCCTTTTTTGGAGGCCATCCGTCAGGTTTCCCACGAGGTGGGACATCATAACTGTCTCTTTATCCATGTGACCCTTGTCCCCTACATCAAAAGCTCCGGCGAACACAAGTCAAAACCCACCCAGCATTCGGTGAAGGAGCTCCAGAGCTTCGGCATCATGCCGGACATCATCGTCACTCGGAGCGACGAACCCATTTCTCAAAGCATCCGCCAGAAAATCGCCCTGTTCTGCAACGTAAAGCCCGACTGCGTCATCGAAAATGTCACCTTGCCGGTGCTCTACCAGGCACCCATCATGCTGGAATCAAATGGCTTGGCAGAAGTGGTTTGCCGGGAATTGGGGATTCCCGCCCGGGACTTCGACTTGAGCGAGTGGTCGGAGATGCTCCGCCGCATCGAGCGATGCACAAAGCCTGTGCAAATCGCGCTGGTGGGGAAATATGTTCAGCTCCACGACGCTTACCTGTCTGTGGCGGAAGCCCTCTGCCATGGCGGCTACGAGAATAAAGCCAAGGTATCCATCGACTGGGTGGATTCCGAACAGCTAAACCGCCAAAACGCGGCGGAAACTCTCCAAAAATACGACGGCATCATCGTTCCCGGCGGGTTTGGCGGCCGGGGCATCGAGGGAATGATCGCGGCGGCAGAAGCGGCCCGACTGAATCAAATCCCCTACTTTGGAATCTGTCTCGGTATGCAGATCGCCGTTATCGAATACGCCCGCCATGTTTTGGACTTGGAGGACGCCAATTCCTCCGAGTTTTTGGAAGGCCCCCATTCTGTTATCGACTTGATGCCCGACCAGCAGGGGAATCTCCCCAAAGGCGGTACCATGCGGTTAGGCGCTTACCCCTGTGTCATCGAAAAAGGGACGAAAATGGAAACGGCTTACGGCCAAAAGGAAATTTTTGAGCGTCACCGTCACCGGTATGAATTTAACAACATTTTCCGGGAAGAATTGATAGAAAACGGTCTGACCGTTGCGGGAACTTCTCCGGACGGGCGGCTGGTAGAAGCGGTGGAAGTAAAGGAGCATCCCTTTTACGTGGGCGTCCAGTTCCACCCCGAGTTTAAAAGCCGTCCCAACAGGGCTCATCCCCTCTTCCGGGAGTTCATCCGGGCGGCGCTGAAAAGGAGTGAACAGGATGCGGAGAAACTATGAGCAGGAATTGAAAGACCGAGTATCCTTTATTAAAGAACAGCTTTATCAATCAGGAGCCAAAGGCATCATTTACGGCAATAGCGGCGGAAAGGACAGCGCTTTAGTGGGAATCCTCTGCCGGAAAGCCACTGAACATCTGCTGGGCGTCATGATGCCCTGTGAGTCCAAGCGAAATTTCGAAGAAGATATGCGGGATGGTCTCGCCGTCGCCCGCCAGTTCGGCATTGAAACGGTGACGGTGGATTTGACTGCGGTGAAGGAGACCTTGATGCGTGCAGTGTCGGAGGTGGATTCCATCACCGATGCGGCTTCTGCTAACATCGCTCCCCGCTTGCGGATGACTACCCTCTACACGTTAGCCCACACCAAAGGCTATCTGGTGGCGGGAACCGGCAACCGCAGCGAGGAATACGTGGGCTATTTCACCAAATGGGGGGACGGAGCCTACGACTTTAACCCCATCGCCGACTTGACGGTGACAGAAATCTACGAATTTTTAGATTTCTTGGAGGCGCCGGAAAACATCCGCAAAAAAGCTCCCTCCGCCGGCCTCTACGACGGGCAAACCGACGAGAAGGAAATGGGGATCACTTACAAGGCCATCGATGAATACCTTCTGGATGGCAAGGGTGACCCGGAAACCATCGAAAAAATCGAGGCCATCCACCGTAAAGTTACCCATAAATATTTTGCCCCCGCCGTTTTTTACGACACCGGAAAACGACCCAATCAGAAATAGACCGAGGAGAGTCCTGTTATGAAAATCAATGAAAATTATCGGAAGCTGGAAGAAAGCTATCTGTTTTCCACCATCGCCCACAAAGTCGCCGCCTATCAAAAAGCGAATCCAGACAAAAAAATTATCCGCATGGGCATTGGCGACGTGACTCTGCCCCTCTGCCCTGCCGTTGTGACCGCCATGCGGGACGCCGCGGCGGAGATGGGGAGGAAGGAGTCTTTCCACGGCTACGGTCCGGAACAGGGCTATCCCTTTTTAAAGGAAGCGGTACAGCACTACTATTTCAGCCGGAACATTCAGCTGGACGAGAATGAAATTTTCATCAGCGACGGCGCGAAAAGCGATGTGGGGAACATTCTGGACATCCTATCTGCCGATAATACGGTACTGATTCCCAATCCGGTTTATCCCGTCTATGTGGACACCAACATCATGGCTGGGCGCAAAATCGTTTACATGGACGCCAATCGGGAAAACGGTTTCCTCCCCCTGCCGGATGAGAAAGTAAAAGCGGATATTATATACCTTTGCTCCCCCAACAATCCCACCGGTGCGGTGTACAATAAAGCGGGCCTCCAGAAGTGGGTAGATTACGCCCTTTCCCGGAACGCCCTGATTTTGTTTGACGCGGCCTACGAGGCGTTCATCAAAGACCACACCCTTCCCCGGAGTATTTACGAAATCGAGGGGGCTAAGCGCTGCGCCATCGAATTCTGCTCGCTCTCCAAAACGGCAGGCTTTACCGGGACCCGATGCGGATACACCATCGTGCCGGAAGCGCTCCAGTTCGATGGTATGAAGCTAAATAGCCTCTGGCTGCGCCGTCAGACCACCAAGTTTAACGGGGTGCCTTACGTCATCCAGCGGGCGGCCACAGCTGTCTTTTCGGAAGAAGGGCAGAAGCAAATCAAGGAGAACCTCCAGTATTACGCTGACAACGCCAAAATCATGACCAGGGCTATAAAGGAGACGGGCCTCTGGTTTACCGGCGGCGAAAACTCCCCCTACATTTGGATGCAGTGCCCGAACGGAATGGGGTCCTGGGAGTTTTTTGACCTGCTCCTCAACGAACTGAATGTGGTGGGGACGCCGGGGGAAGGCTTCGGTGAAAACGGAAAAGGCTATTTTCGTCTCACTTCCTTCGGAGACCGACAGGACACCGCCGAGGCGATGAACCGTTTGGTGGATTATCTCAAGTAGGAGGGTCTATGAAGCACTTTATCGTGATTACCTCTCCGCCCGCCAGCGGAAAAACCTTTGTGGCGAAACAGCTGGCGAAAATGCTGGGAGAATGCGTCTACCTGGATAAGGACGCCCTGATTCCCCTGTCGAAGCAGATTTTTCGGGTGGCTCAGGAGCCCTTTGACCGTAGCTCCGACTTTTTTGAAGAGCACGTTCGAAATTACGAATACCTCGCTGTGATGGAAGTGGCCTTCGAGGCGCTGGAATTTTCCCGATTTGTACTGATTAACGCTCCCTTTACCCGAGAACTTCGGGATGAACAGTATCTCGCCGGCCTCCGACAAAAGCTCAAGACAATGGACGCCAAGTTATCGGTTGTTTGGGTGCACACCGATATTGAGGTGTGCCGGCAGAGGATGATTGCCCGCAACTCCGAGCGGGACGCCTGGAAGCTGAACCATTGGGAGGAATACGTAGCTTCGGTCAATTTTGACCCGCCGCCCCTTAAGAATCTTTGGGTCATCGACAATTCGACTGGATACTCCTATCATAAACCTTTGACGGATTTGGCAAAAACATTGCAGAATAGCTGAATAACCAAAGGGGAGCCGTTGCAAAATAAATTTACGATAGCAATTTGCACAATT
>CABUOE010000054.1 GCA_902493155.1 uncultured Eubacteriales bacterium | reverse complement strand
CCGATGCCAACTACAGCATACTCCACCGCTCCCGACTCTCCCTCGATGGAACACTCGGTGAGGATACCGCAGAGCTTTTTGCCGTTTAGATAAACGTCGTTGGTCCACTTGATGGTGGGCCGGAGACCGCAGAGTTCTTCCACTGTGTCAGCCACTACCACCGCCGTCATGAGGGTGATGCAGTTGATGTCGCTCACCTGCAGTTGAGGACGAAGCAGAATCGAAAGATATACGCCGCAGCCCTCCGGGGACTCGAATTTCCGCGTCAGCCTTCCTTTCCCGGCAGTCTGGCGGGCGGCCACAACGGCTGTTCCATTTTTGCCTCCGGATGCCCCCAGGTTCTTGGCATAGGTATTTGTAGAATCCACTTCGTCGAGGAAGATGATCGGATGTCCGATGACTTGAGTGGTGAGACGATGGTTGATTTCATATGCGGAATAAACTTCGCTTGCGCATAAGCGATACCCCTTGTTGGGGACGCTTTCAATTTTGTACCCTTCGTTTTGCAGGGAAACGATCTGCTTCCAGACAGCGGTGCGGGACACCCCCAACGTGTTCGCCAATTCGCCCCCGGACACGACCTTTCCCTCATTTTCCCGAAGAGTATCCAAAATTCTGTATTTGATCATTTTTGTTCTCCTGCCTTATCTTTTTGCAAACGGAGGAGTCGTTGAGCAATCCGGCCGTGCCTTTGATATCATCGAACTTTTGGGCCGGTTTTGCTTAAAAAGAGGCAGGAATTTCTCTCACCCCTCTTTCCCAGCAGGCATAAGCCCGCCGGCGGCATCCCAAACCATCTGCAATTTTTTCTGCGTCAATACGCGTTCCATACGCATTGGACGGATACCATTATCATACAATATTTATCACCTCTTGACAATAATACCAATTAACTGGTCAATAGGTTTCAAATTGAACCAGTTTACAAAAATAAAAAACCGAGTCGCCCCTGGGACCTTGTTGTTTATATGAAAAATCCTCCGGTTAGAAAACCGGAGGATTTTTTCTTAAAATTCTTTTCTTTTGTAAATGTTAAGCGAGATGAAGTAGGATATCACGTAGGCGGTAACCGCTATCAAAACCGCCCCTCCCAGCAAGAACGCACACAACATAGTATCCTGGGCCATCGCCTCAAAATTGAGGTTTTTGCCAAACCGGCTGAACAGAAAGACCACTAAGAAAGTCGGCACCATGTAAACGCCCATCATGATGAATCGGGACTTTTCCCCGCCGAACTTGAACACCAGGGGAATCAGCACCGAAAGCATCAGGGTGTTGTAACAGAGCAGCACCAGTAATACCGTCAGATTCGCCCAAACCTCGGCGCCCGCATGAAATAGGGCGAGAACACCGGTGCAGACAGCACCTCCTGCCACCCCGATCCCTAGCATGATGATAGCCAGAATGTATTTGCTCCCTACGATTTGGGAGCGTCTGAGGGGAAAAGCAATGGCTAAGGAATCCCATTTACTGGTTTCATCCAGCGACATGGTGGTGATGGTGTAGATGGGAAGGATGATGCAGAGCACCGACATGGCGCTGGCAAAGCCGCTGACAGCGTTTTCACTGGTCATCCCGAACAGCACCACCATAGCGACCATGTAAATGAGGATAAAGCGCATATATCTGGACAACAGGCAAAAATCTTTTTTTAATAGCCCTTTCATTCCTCTCCCTCCTTGGCGATAAAAATCATCATGTCTTCGATGTTGACAGGGTCGACTACCATACCCGGGTATTTTGCCCGGATGCGGTCAGCGTGTTTGATGAGCGCCTCAAAGCCGAACCGATGCTTGTGGACGCTGACAAGATCCCCTTTGTCCACCCGGTTTAAGTCGTCGAGACTGCCCTTTAACACGCCGTACAAATACAAAATTTCATCCTTGGATTCCGACAATACTACTTTTCCGTTGTCCAAAAAGGTGATATAGTCGGCGATCCTCTCTAAGTCTGTGATGATGTGGGACGACAAAAGGATTCCCTTGTTCTCGTCCTGGATAAAATCGAGAAACAGGTCAAGAATTTCGCTGCGTACCACCGGGTCGAGGCCGCCGGTCGGCTCGTCGAGGATCAGCAGGTCGGCGCCATGGGACATGGCGGCGGCGATGGAGAGCTTCATCTTCATGCCTCGGGAAAAGTCCTTGATCTGCTTGTCAATGGGGATTTTGAGCTTTTTGAGAAAACCTAGAAATTGTTCCCCATCCCAGGTTTTATAGATGTCCTTCATAAACTTGTCGATCTGTTTGGGCTTTAATATGCTGTGAAAATAGGTTTCGTCGAAAACGATGCCCAGCCGTTCCTTGATTTCCTGGTCGTACTGGATGTTATCGAGGCCAAAAACCTTGATATCTCCGCTGTCCCGGCGGATGAGGTTTAAGATACTCTTGATGGTTGTGCTTTTCCCCGCGCCGTTGGCCCCCACAAGGCCCATGATGGCGCCTTTGGGCAACTGGAAAGAGACATTTTGCAGGGTAAAATCCTTGTAGTTTTTGGTAACGCCGTTTAGTTCCAGAATATTTTCGGTGTTCATAATCCCTCTGCCTTTCCGGCTTTACGCCTCGTGCTCAAATAAAATGTCGATGAGTTCTTTGAGTTCCCCAGCGGTAATACCGCCTGTTTTTGCCCAGTGGATGGCCTCGCAAAGGGCGCTTTCCACCTGCCGCATATGTTCCTCACGGACAAACTCCACGTTTTTCGGGGCCACAAAGCTCCCTTTTCCCGGTACCGTCTCAATAAAACCGTCCCGCTCCAAATCCTCGTAGGCGCGCTTGGTGGTGATGACGCTGATGCGCAATTCCTTTGCCAGCAGTCGGATGGACGGAAGGGATTCCCCTTCCCGGAGCTGTCCGCTGATGATGAGCGACTTGATTTGAGAGGCGATCTGCTCGTAAATCGGTTTACCGCTGGAGTTTGAGATAATAATGTCCAATTTTCGACCTCCCATCTGAGTTTACTGTATATATTGTATATATACAGTATCACAATTTTGTATTCCTGTCAATACCCTTCTCTAAAAAAATTGGACAACAAAAAACCTGCCGTCAAAGGCAGGTTTTTCTTTCTATTCTTCCGGGACCTCTTCAAACAGCTCGGTCAAAACCCGAGGCTTGTACTGCCGGTTTTTCATCAGTTCAAAATGCCGTTCCAGTTTACCGTTGGCGCATTCCGCAAAGCTGCAGGACAGGATTTTGTCGATCTGTTCCTGCTCATTTTTGATGTTGCGCCGCCGCTGCAAACAGTCCTGAAGCTGTTTGCAGAGCTTATAGCCCTCTACGACGTTGAAGCGGCTCAGTTCCACCTTATGGTAGATATCGGTGAGCTCCAACATGGTGTGATTGTACTCGTTTTTCAGTTCTTTTAGACGTTTTCGTAAAAACAAAAGCTTCTCCTGTATCCCCTGCACCCACGCTTCCAGCGATTCTTCAGCAGTTTCATCAGCTGTACTGGATTCTTCCGGCTGCAGTTCCAGCGTCAGAAGTTCCTGTTGTACAGCTACTTCCTCCGCCTCTTTTTTACTTTTGGAACGCCGTTTGGATTTTTTGGGCGCCGCATCCGGTTTTGCCTCTTGGGCAGATTGTTCCGGTTTACCGGCGGATTCCTCTCCTGAAGTCTGCGTTTCCGCTTCCCGCTCGATCACTTCTTCCAGCTCGGCCGAAGCAGATTGGGGGAATTTGCTTTCATCCACCGGTTGGATCTGCCATTCTACGCCGGAAAGCGCCTTAGGGATCGATGTCAAAAAATTTTTTGCTGCCGTTTTTTTAAAAAGAAACGCATCGGTTTCATTTTCGGTCATTTTCGGGCGGTTGGTATTGTTTAAGGTGACATATTTTTTTCCATCGGTGAGGACGTATTTGATTTTTTGTTCCACTTTCCGCCCTCCTTTCTGTTGAGTTTTGATAAATTTACAAGTAAAAATTTCCGGTGTATAACTGTGTCTGTCCAGCAGACACTATTTTCGAGGCGAACAGAGATCACTAAAACGTCCGTCTGCAATTGTGGAGCCAGCGGAGGCCTTTTGCAGAAAAGCGGCAGTTATCACTCTTTTCTCCTTGGTGTACAGTTTCATCCTCCAAAATTGAACTGAACCCGAAAAAGCCGTGTTCTTTGGGAAATGCCATATGGGATTTCCAGGGAAGGCGGCTTTTTTGTTGGATTTATCCTTCCAGATATCCGCCCAAAACCTGATTCACAAGGCTAGTATCTGCTTTCCCTTTGACTAGGGGCATCAGATTTTTCATGATAATCCCCTTTTCCTTGGCAGTAGGATGTTCAATTCCTATCTCTTTCAGGACTTTTTCGATAACTGCTTTGATCTCTCCTTCATCCATCGACTTGGGGGCAAATTCTGAGAGCACTGCCAAACGTGCCTTACACTCGTCGATAATGTCAGTACGGCTTGCAGGGGCGCTGTCCATGGTTTCCTTTGTCTGTTTGATTTCTTTTAAAACGATGGTGTTTTCCTCGTCTTCGGTCAGGTCGGCGTTTTTGTCTTTGGCCACCGCTTTGAGAGAAGAGAGCAGCAGGGAAAGAGCCTCTTTCCGAACAGTATCTTTATTCTTTAAGGCTTCCATCATTTCTTTTCGGACCAAATCAATTTTCGACATATCAATCTTTCCTTTCTAAAATTGCCGCCGTTATATTTGCCGCTGCATCATATGCGGCAAAGGCAAAAAATCCGGGTTTGAAAAATCACCTTCAAACTACCTCGAAAGTCATAGTTCTAATGTAAGGCCGACGCCAACCTCCTGGATAGGGATTTCTCGGTGGATCGCCGCCTTAACAGCGAAAGATGTGCAGTGACACGGATAGAGCCTGTCGATGTGGTTTTGTTTGAAATACCGGATCGTCTGCTGCACACGCTCGGATTCCTCGAACAGATGAAATCCGCCGATGACGCCTGCGATCTTCTCGATTCCGGTGATCTTTCGGGCGTGCTCAATAATACTGCAAACGCCGCTGTGGGAGCAGCTGGTCATAATAAAAAGACTGTCTCTCAGTATGGCGGCAACCGCGCTGTCATCAAAGAGCAAATCCTCCCGCCAGACGCCGCCTTTCTTAGTTTTGCCGATTGCATAACGGGGTTCAAAATCGAAATACCTCGGTATTTCCCCCAGAAAAAGCAAATGCTTGCTAAGCATAACCGGCTGTTTGGAAAGAATCAGTTCAAATTTTTCGTTCAGTTCTTCCTTTGACACCGGACAGCCAATTTCGTCGTTGTGTGCATGCTTCGCCTCAAAAGCATCGGGATGGGCCACTAATTTTGCCTTCCCCAGTTCCGGCATCTTCAGCAGAAATGGCAGGCCGCCGGTATGGTCGCTGTGCCCGTGGGAGAGGACAATAGTATTTACGGCGGCAAGATCGACTTCAAGGTTCTTTGCATTTGAGAGAAAGACCTCGGAATACCCGGTGTCCAAAAGGATTTTTTCTTCCTCGTCTTCAATATAGTAAGAAAGGGCGGGTTCTCCCAACAGATACTGGTCAATGTATGTGTTGTTGTCAGCAAGTACCGTCACGCGCACCATATTCTCCCCTTTCTCCATTTTGGGATAAAAAACCGTGTTTATGCACGGTTTTAGTATACACCTTTCTGGCCGTCCGGGCAAGCTTTTTTAGAATGCCAAGAAACTTTTGGCAAAAAAAGCTTTACAAAAAACCTCATGTGTTGTATAATAATTTGCAGTCGCGGATGTAGTTCAATGGCAGAACATCAGCTTCCCAAGCTGAATACGCGGGTTCGATTCCCGTCATCCGCTCCATTATTATCCCCGTAAGCAAAGCGCTTGCGGGGATTTGCTTTTTCTGAATAACACACTTTTATTATCTCTTTGCTATAACGACAAAAGCCGGAGGCAGATTGCCCTCAACTCAACTGCAATCCTGCATTGACGGCTGAAACAGATTTAAAAATGACTTGTAAAAGTCTCCGATTTATGGTATACTTGACAAAAATCTCGAATATGAATACAGGGCAAAGTCGAAGAAATTCGATGACGCAAAACTATAGGGACTAATCCGAAAAGGAATGTCAGCCAGTTGCCGCAGTACAAGCGCATTGTACTGCGGCTTTTCGTTTTTCGGGTTTTGTCCGCCCTGTGGAGACAAAACTGCAGGCGCGGCTGTATAAAGAAAGGAGCTAGTGAGTTTGCGCGAGGTGCTGCGGAATGAGAGAAAATTTTTAATGAACAGGATGGAATTCGTGCAAAAGAGCCACCAGCTCCGGCAATTGCTCCATGAGGACGGGCACAACGGATCGCAAGGCTATCTAATCCGTTCGCTTTATTTTGACACGGAATATGACGGCGATTTTTTCGACAAGGAATACGGCATGGAGATCCGCAAAAAATTGCGGCTGAGGATTTATGACACGGAGAGTCAGTCCGCTGTGCTCGAGATGAAGCAGAAACAGGGAGATCAGCAGCGGAAGCGTTCCCTGCGGCTGCGCCGGGAGGATGCACAGCGGATGAGCGCCGGGGATTATGAGCCTCTGCTGCGCTATCCGGAGCCGTTTGCTGCCGAATGCTACGCCCTGATGAACGCCAGGTGCTATCGGCCCCGCACCATCGTACAATACCGACGGCTGGCCTTTGTGGCACAGGAAAACAATATCCGCGTCACCTTTGACCACCAGATCGACGCCACCCAGAGTAATTTCAACCTGTTTGATCCGAAGCTGATCATGCATCCGGTGATGGAAGAAAGCATGGTGGTGATGGAGGTCAAATATGACAACTTTTTGCTCGCCTATATCCAGCAGATATTAAACGGCGTTGATAAAAGCGAGTTGTCGGTCAGCAAATACTGCCTGGCCAGACAGGACAGCTATCAAGGAAATCTGTAAAAGGAGAAGTATGTAATGAAACAGACCATTTTTCAGCTTTTGAAGGATCAGGGAGATCTGACCTGGGAGCAGATCGTGACTCGCATTGCGGTGGCGGCGCTGCTGGGCGCCGTGATTTTTGTGTCCTACTACATATCTCACAAGGGGACGATTTACAGCCGCAAGTTCAACGTAAGCCTTGTAATCCTCACAGTGCTGACAGGGACGGTGATGATCGTCATCGGCAACAACATCGCCCTTTCTCTGGGCATGGTGGGCGCGCTCTCCATCGTCCGATTCCGCACGGCGATCAAGGATTCCCGAGACACCCTGTATCTCTTCTGGACCATTATTGTAGGCATCTGCTGCGGTGTGGGCAGCTTTTTTGTGGCGGCGGCAGGCAGCTGCGCGGTGTTTTTGGTGCTGCTGTTCTTCGGTGCAGTCAAGAGCGATAGCCGTATCCTGCTCATTGTCCGGGGAGCCCGAGGCGGGGAATCCAGAATCGAGGCCCTGGTGTTCCAGAGTTTTGACCGGAAGGCACGGCTGCGGGTGAAAAACACCACGGAGGAATCGGTGGAGTTCATCTACGAGTTGTCGGAAAAACTTCTCAATCGGGCCAGAAAGAAAAGTCCTGATTTGACAAACGACTTTTATGCCATCGAGGGAATGGAATACGTAAACTTTGTTATGCAAAACGATGAGATATCCAACTGACCGGCGTGCCTTGAAAGGAGGGGTCTGCCATTGAAATATAAGCTCTGGGGATGCCTCCTGTGTGCCGCCGCCCTTGCTCTGTCCCTGGCGGCCCCACTGCTGGAGAGCGGCGTCAGCACCCGCTACCACCAGCATCTGGAGGCAACGGTCAAGACGGAAGACGCGGCGGACACCGGTGTGTTTTCCACCCATCTTCCCCTGGTGGAAATCGACTCGGGCGGCGTGGAAATCCCGGGACGGTCGATCTATAACGATGACGGAACGCGTCACTACACCACCACTGAGGACGGCGCCGACCGCATCACCGCCCACATGGACATCGTGGACCACGAGGATACCTATAACCACGCCGGAGACGAGGCCACCATCAGCACCCAGATAGAGATTCACGTCCGGGGCCGGTCCTCCCGGCGGTTTGACAAGAGCAGCTACGCCATCCGGCTCATTACCGAGGACGGTCTCAACAATCCCCAGGCCGTCATGGGCATGGACGCCCACCACGAGTGGGTGCTCCACGGGCCGTTCCTGGACCAGACCCTGATGCGCAATTATATGTGGTACAACATCGGCGGCGAGATCATGGACTACGCGCCCAACGTCCGCTTCTGCGAGGTCATTCTGAATGGGGAGTACCAGGGCGTCTATGTCATGGTGGAAAATCTCACCGCCGGAAACGACGGAGCCCGGCTGAACCTGACCGTCAACGCCAAAAACAACACCTTCAGCGGCTATCTGCTGCAATTAAACAGCGGCTGGGAAACCACCCGGGCCACCACCAACCAGTTTTCCTACTACGCCAGACGCATCCCCTATCAGCTGGAGATCGTCTACCCCGGCAGCAGTATCACCGAGGAGATGGCCACGGCCATCAGCAAGGACTTCTCCGACTTTGAAAAGGCTCTCTATTCCTACGACTACGACTGGGCGGACGAGGGCTACAAAAAGTACATCGACGTGACGTCCTTCATCGACTACTTTCTCATCAATGAGTTGACCTGCAACTACGACGTAGGCGCCTTTTCCACCTACATCGGCAAGGGAATCGACGGGAAATACCGCATGTACCTGTGGGACATGAACTCCTGCTGTGACAACTATCAGGAAGGGGCCATGGATACGGAAACATTTTTGATCCAGTGGAACTTGTGGTATCAGATGCTGTTCAAGGACGAGGACTTTACCGACGCCCTGATCGACCGCTATTGGGAGCTGCGGAAGACATATTTCGACCTGGACTACCTCTGCGGCTACATAGACGACGTGGCGGACTATCTGGGCCCGGCGGTGGACCGAAACTACCAGGTCTGGGGCTATACCTTCGCCGATGACTACAACTTCCTCACTCCGGCGGACCGGGAGCTGCACAGCTATGAGCAGACCACGGACCAGATGAAGGACTTCCTGGCAGCGCGTATCGCCTGGATGGACGAGAACATCGACACCCTGCGGCAGTATTCCGCAGAGTCCAAGGTGAAGAAGTACAATGAGAACGCCAATTAACGGGAGGGGCCTATGAAAAAATTCATCATCATCGTTGTGGCCCTGGCGGCACTGTACATCGGCTGGGACTACGCATACTACCGCCTGGGGATCTACATCGACCTGCATCCGGACCAACCTGTCACCTCCTTTATGAAGGTGGATGGGGAGGAAATTTATCAACTAGTGAACGGCCAGTGGCAGGAATATGAGATCCGTGGCGTGAACTTAGGCTCCGGTGAGCCGGGGGAATGGTCCACTGACTTTGCCATCGACAAGGAGACCTACATCCGCTGGTTCGGCCAGATGCAGGAGATGGGCGCTAACACCCTGCGCATCTACACCATCCAGGCCGACGATTTCTACGAGGCCTATTACCAATACAATAAAGCCCGAGAGGAAAACGGCGAGGAGCCACTGTGGCTGCTCCAGGGTGTGTGGGTCAACGACTATGTGCAGAACTCCCACCGGGACGCCTATGATGATGACTTTCTGGACACCTTTCTAAACGACTGTCGGACGGTAGTGGACGTGATTCACGGAAACAAAAAAATTTCCCTGGGCCGGGTTGCCAGCGCAGGCTCCGGCACCTACCGGCGGGATGTTTCGAAGTGGGTCATCGGCTATATTTTAGGCGTAGAGTGGGAGGACGTGACCGTCGTCTATACCAATGAGAAATACGCCGGGATAGAGGGCTACACCTCCTATCAGGGAAAATATATGTATACCACCGAGGAAGCCACCCCCTTTGAGGCGATGCTGGCCCAGGTGGGCGATAAAATCATCGAATACGAGTCCCATCGCTATAAGCAGCAGCGGCTGATCGCCTTTTCCAACTGGCCCACCACCGACCCCTTTGTATACCCCGACGAGGTGGCCAATTACTTTATGAAGTGCGCACAGGTGGATGTGGAGCACATTCTCTGCACAGAAGCCTTTCTCTCCGGCCAATTCGCATCCTACCATGTCTACCCCTACTACCCGGATTATCTCAACTATATAGACGACTGGAGCGTCTATGGCATCGACCGGGCGGCCTATGCCACGGAGAACGGCATGGTCAACACCTACCGGGCCTACCTGACCATGCTGGCCGACCACCATACTATGCCCGTAATCATCTCTGAGTTCGGCGTATCCACCGGCCGGGGCATGGCCCAGTGGGACCACAATACCAACCGCAACCAGGGCAACATGTCCGAGCAGGAGCAGGGCCAGGCGCTTGTCGACTGTTGGGAGGATCTTATGGCGGCGGGCTGCGATGGCGGCTGCGTGTTCTCCTGGCAGGACGAGTGGTTCAAGCGAACCTGGAACACCATGTACGCGGTGGATTTAAAGCGCTGGTCGGACTACCAGACAAACGAGCAGTATTTCGGTCTGCTGTCTTTCGATCCCGGCAAAGAGACGTCCGTCTGCTATGTGGACGGGGACATTTCCGAGTGGTCGGAGGAGGACGTGGTGGCGGAGCAGGACGGCGTCAGCGTGTCCATGAAGTACGACGAAAAATTCATCTATTTCCTGGTCCACAAGGACGGCCTGGACTTTGAGAACGAGACGCTCTACCTTCCCATCGACACTACCCCGAAGAGCGGCAGCAGCTACTGCGAGGACTATAATCTACTCTTTGACCGGGCGGCGGACTTTCTGCTGGTCCTCAACGGAAGGTGGAACAGCCGTCTGCTGGTGCAAGAGCGGTACGAGTCCCTGCGCTCCACCTACGCGGAAAATGTATATGGCTACGATACCTACCAGAAGGACTACTTGCCTGACCTGGACTCCCCGGTGTTCGTCGATATCGACATGATTTTGCAGACGGCCACCCTGCTGCTCTATGAGGACCGGACGGCCAGGGCGGAGACTCATGAGACCGGGCGGCTCACCTATGGAAACGCCAATCCGGACAGCCCGGATTTTAACTCCCTAGCGGATTTTATCCAAAACGGAGACTATATTGAGGTAAAACTCCCGTGGCAGCTTTTAAACTTTGCCGACCCTTCCCGAATGGAAATCCACGACGATTACTATGACGAAAACTACGGCGTGGCCTATTTGCACATCGATCAGCTCCATGTAGGTATTGGGACGGAACAGGAAGAGGGGCGCATTCATTTGGAGCCCGTCCCGCTAGAGGGCTGGGGGAACCGGGTCACTTACCATGAACGGTTGAAAAGCTCTTACGATATCCTGAAGGAACTCTGGAGTGCATCCTAATGAAAGGAGAGAAGCGGCATGCATGTGGAGACGCTGATTTACGCCTATTTGGCGATCTGCACCAGCATGATTTTTTTCAACTGCGCCTGTATCTTTGTGTTCCGCAGGCGGGACACGGCGCTGCAAAACCGAAGTTCCCGGCTGGTGGCGTCGATTCTGTCGCAGTTGGAGCGTATCCGGGCGGGCGAGTCCGTAGAGGAGCGCCATAAGGATTTTTTGAAAAAAAAGCTGGCCCGTACCGCCAATCTGATGGCCTTTGACGAGGCGCTGGAACAGCTGCTCGATCAGGATCCGGAGACGTTGAAACGATATCTGCAGGAGCTTGGGCAGGTGTTTACCTATCTGGCGATAGAGAATCGATACCGGAACAGCATCAAGATCACTTATTTCTCCTATGTGATCCACAAATACAGGATCGTCGAGGGGAAGCCAGTGCACGTCATCTTGGACCTGATGATGAAGCTCCTGCAGGAACCAAGCCTTTACTGCCGGGAAAACGCGCTGCAGGTAATTTACAGCGCGGGAGACTGCGGCTGGGTGCTGCGGGCGCTGAAGGAGGTCGACCAAAGCGAACGGTTCCATCACCCCAAGCTGCTGACGGACGGTTTGTTGACCTTTGGCGGCGATTCGGCACAGCTGGCGGACGCCCTGTGGCGGGAGTTCGACCAGTTTTCCGTCCGGATGCGGACGGTAATCCTGGACTATTTTCGGTTCAGCGGTCAGGATATGCCTGAGGAGCTGCTGCAGCTGATGGCCGACATCAGGCAGGACGATGAACTCCGCTTTTCCTGTATCCGCTATTTTGGAAAATAT
>CABUOE010000053.1 GCA_902493155.1 uncultured Eubacteriales bacterium | reverse complement strand
CCCCCGACCTGCTGATTACAAATCAGCTGCTCTACCAACTGAGCTACACCAGCGAATAAACTAAGCATGGCTAGCGAAGTTGGTTGAACATCTCTACACAACTGAGCTACACCAGCAAATTCTAAATACTTACTTGGTCGGGGCGACAGGACTCGAACCTGCGGCATCTTGGTCCCAAACCAAGCACTCTACCAAACTGAGCTACGCCCCGGTTTAGGCATGTCGTTTTATGACAGCTTTTATAGTTTACCATAAGGGTTTTGCTTTGTCAAGTATTTCTTCTCAATTATCCTATGCAGAAAAGCGTCATATTTCCAAAGAAAAATTTGTCTGTTTTCCTATTAAAAATAAAAAAGCCCGGATTTACCGGGCTTTTTTAAACTATAACTCTTATGCAAGTCTTTCTTTCAGTGCATCCAGCTGTTTTCTCATCTCAGCGGGGAGTTTGCTGCCAAATTTAGCGTAGAACTCTTCGATGCCCTGTGCGTCTTCTTTCCAGAGATCCTTGTCAACACTGAGCAGGTCTTTGATGGTATCAACGGTGATATCCAGGCCTTCGATGTTGATATCCTCGGGTTTGGGCTCGTAGCCGATTGCGGTCTCGACAGCATCTGCTTTGCCCTCGCAGCGGCTGAGAATCCACATCAAAACGCGCATGTTATCGCCAAATCCGGGCCAGATAAAGTGGCCTTCATCGTCGGTTCTAAACCAGTTGACGTTGAAAATCTTAGGTGCTTTGTCACCCAATTTTTCACCCATTTCCAGCCAATGAGCCCAGTAATCGCCCATGTTGTATCCACAGAAGGGAAGCATTGCCATGGGGTCGCGACGGACAACGCCGACAGCACCGGCAGCAGCCGCAGTGGTCTCAGAAGCCATGATGGAGCCTACGAATACGCCATGGTTCCAGTCAAAGGACTGGTAAACCAGCGGAGCGGTTTTCGCACGACGTCCACCGAATACGATAGCGGAAATCGGAACACCCTTGGGATTGTCGAATTCGGGGCTGATGCAGGGGCAGTTCTTGGCAGGAGCGGTAAATCTGGAGTTGGGGTGAGCCAACTTGTTGCCATCTGCAATATACTCTGGTCCGTTTACCTTGGCGCCTTTCCACTCAGTCGCATTGACAGGAGGATTCTTGTCGAGGCCTTCCCACCAAACAGTATTGTCGTCATTGTTAATAGCAACGTTGGTGAAGATGGTGTTCTTTTCGGTAGAATGCAGCGCATTGGGATTGGATTTTACATTGGTTCCGGGAGCAACGCCAAAGAAGCCGTTTTCGGGGTTAATCGCCCAGAGGCGGCCGTCGTCTCCCTGACGGAGCCAAGCGATATCATCGCCGACGGTCCAGACTTTGTAGCCTTTCTTCGCATAAACTTCCGGAGGAATCAACATCGCCAGGTTGGTTTTACCACATGCAGAGGGGAAAGCCGCACAGATGTATTTGACTTCGCCCTGAGGGTTTTCGATACCCAGGATCAGCATATGCTCAGCCATCCAGCCTTCATTCTTGCCCTGGTAGGAAGCGATTCGAAGCGCAAAGCATTTTTTGCCCAGCAAAACGTTTCCGCCGTAAGCAGAGTTGATGGAGCAGATGGAGTTCTCTTCAGGGAAGTGAACGATATAGCGTTTTTCGGGATCAACGTCCGCTTTGGAGTGCAATCCACGGACAAAATCGTTAGAGGTATCTCCCAACTGGACAAAAGCCTGTTTGCCCATACGGGTCATAATATCCATATTCAGAACAACATAGATAGAATCGGTAACTTCAACGCCGACTTTGGACATTTTGGAACCGATGGGGCCCATGGAGTATGGAATGACGTACATAGTCCGGCCCTTCATAACGCCGTCATACATGGGAGTGAGAAGAGCGTGCATCTCCTTGGGATCCTTCCAGTTATTGGTAGGGCCAGCGTCCTCCTCTTTTTCGGAGCAGATAAAGGTACGATCCTCCACACGTGCAACGTCATTGGGGAGAGTTCTGTGGTACAGACAGCCAGGAAGTTTCTCCTCGTTTAATTTAATCATTTCGCCGGTGGAGATTGCTTCTTCCCGCAGGGCGTTAAGCTGCTCTTCGCTGCCATCGAGCCAAACGACTTTGTCAGGTTTGCAGAGTGCAATCATTTCGTCTACCCACTGCAACACGTTTTTGTTGTTGGTTAGCATTTGTTTTTTCCCCTTTCGGTTATAATATATCGAAAATTACCAATTTTCCACAAATATAATTTTAGAGGTGATTTGTCAAAAAATCAATAGCTAAATTGTTAACAAATTGACAGACTTTCTTTGAAAACGCATAAAGTCGACTGCAAACCGACTTCAAATGCAGTTTTTATGAAAGCCTCCTCTTTAAGCTGTATAATAAAAGAAAAGCTATACAAATTGTATAGCTTTTCTTTTATCTTTTCCAATACCTCAACAACCATTACAAATTGAAGGTATTAAATACAGATTGCGCAACAATGAGAAATTTATTACTGTTTGTATTTTTTGTATAAATTATACCTGTTTTATAGTAATACCCAAAATTTTTACTTCCTCGTAGGGTTTGTCGCTGTGGTCTACATGCAGGTTGCCGATTTTATCGACTACATCCATCCCCCTGATAACCTGTCCGAACACGGTATGGGCGCCATCCAGCCAGGGAGTGCCGCCGACTTCCATATATTTCTCGGCCACATCGTTAGAAAAGTTCTTGCCCTGTCGTTTCAGCATGGAAAATATCCGCTCATCCATCGTTTCAGGGCCCGCCTGAACGATAAAAAACTGGCTGCCGTTGGTGTTGGGGCCAGCGTTGGCCATAGACAGAGCGCCACGGAAGTTTCTTGCTTCCTCACTGAATTCGTCCTCAAAAGGCTTGCCCCAGACACTCTCTCCGCCCATGCCGGTTCCGGTGGGGTCGCCGCCCTGAATCATAAAATCCTTGATAACCCGATGGAAAATGATTCCATCGTAGTATCCCCCTTTGGCAAGAGAGATGAAGTTTTCCACCGCTTTAGGTGCAACCTCGGGGAAAAGCAAAATTTCAACCTCACCCATATTAGTTTTCATTACGGCAATTTGGTCGCCTGCTTTGCATTCTCTAAAATTCAGCATTTTCTTTCTCCTTATATGATGTTATTCTTCCGAAGATGCGCTGGAATCGGAACTGCTTCCACTCTCCCCCACCGCACTTGCTGCGGAAGCTGCGTCCAGCTCTTCCTGTTCCTGCTGGCTTTTCTCTTTGAGGGCATTCAGTTCCTCGGAGGTGAGACAGTTATCCAATGTATCAAAGTTCGCCGGGTCATAGGTAGACAGGGTGACCTTGTTGATGACGATGTCCTCTTGCGGGCGCTTGACCGCCATCAGTTCCACACCGTTTTTCTCCGCCTGTTTTAGTTCCTCCTCGGTGGGCTGGATTTCACTATAAGCCGCCTGCGTCATAGCGTTGACCACATCCATACCGCTGATGACCTTGCCGTAAACCGAATGGTACTGGGAGTAGGCCGGGATGCCGCCCATTGTCTCAAAGGCATTTTTCATCATGACCGGGAAGCCGTTTTCACTCATCTGTGTCCGATCCTCCTCGGTAAGCTCAGCGTCACCCAGGAAGAAAGAGCGGGAATCGTAGTAGGACTTTTTAAACAATGCGCCCTGCTGGTAAGTAATGGTACAGACGCTGCCCGCAAAGGGCCAGAGGTTTTGGGAGTATTCCGCTTTCTTGGGTTTGCCGTCATTGCTTTTGCCCTCTTCGCCCTCTTTGTCCGGGCTTCCAAAAGCCGCCACTTTGTAATCGGGGTCGATCTGGAATATCACCTGACCGTCAAAGTAACCTTCGTTTACCAGGTCTTTGAAATTCTGAACGATTTCAGGCACTTCGTCGGTGTACAGCAGCACGGTGATTTCGCCCATGCTGGTATCAAAAACGGCGATATCCTGGCCTGCCTTCGGTTCCTCCAGCTGGACATAATTAATGGAAGCGGGATCGATCCCCCCTGTGCCAGAACATCCGGTGAACAACACAGATAAAGCCAGCAAGGCCGGCAGCAATTTTAATAAACGTTTCACTTACGATTCATTTCCTTTCTTCGGGAAAACACCTATTATTCCCTGTCATCTTACGAAAATCAGAGGCTCAAAACCGCTGTATAGTTACCATATAGTATATAGTAGAAACAAGGACAATTCAAGGAGATTTAAAAAAAGTTCACAGTTGCCGCTCATAAGAAAAAGCGCGGCCAATCTTTGGCCGCACTTTACTTAAAACCGAATGAGTTTTTGCAGCAGAAAGTGAATGATGAGCCAGATCATCGGATAACAGAACATAATCAGAGGAGAAAGCTGCTTAGTCGCCCCCAAAAATCCGAACACCGCAATCAGAAGAGTCCCCAGGATGATGGAACTGACCATCACCACCTGTGCCACCGTCATCATGACCTTCATCCGCTTGGAAGCGGCCACCGAGCAGGCCATCGAGGCAAAGCTTCCGTTATTCACCGCCACAGCGGGCCGAATTTTCACCGGTTGGCTGCACTCGTCGTAGAGCCTGCTGAGCTTGGAGGGTAGGATTTTAAAGAAATTCGGTTCAATGGCAAAGAGGCTGGAAAGACGCTCTTTAGTGACAATCGAATCAATGGTCTTCACACTGAGGGCAATGTCGCTGCTGTAAAGAAGCTGCACCGCCTCTTCCGTCGGAATGGTCGGGTGAAGAGTGAAGATAAACACTGCCGTCAGCTCGCCCGAGGTAGAGAGGTAGACCAGATCGCTTCCCTCGGAGGTAAACCGCCGCTCATAGTCGAGGCTGGGCACCCGGATATTGTGGGAAGCCATCAAATCCCGATTTCCAATCAGAATTCTCCGGTTGTCGATCCAGGCGGAAAGCCCCATGCCGTCCTCGTAATGGAGGTTTTCGGCTTTGCGCAGAAGCTCCGTCCGATTGCCGATAATTTTCAAAAAGACATCGGTCATAATGCTGCCCGCGGTACTCAGCACACTGGCCGCATCCAGAATCGCCTCGTCGATCCGCATCCCCTCAAAGGTCTTGATGCCGTTGAGCATCACCGCCGCTGGAGGAAACAGGGATTTGGCCTCTACGGCAGCCACATTGACGTCTCCATAATTCAGCCCGCATTTTTCTCCGCTGACCAGTCCGTTGAACTGGGCTGCCTTTTTGGAGCACCGCAAAAGCGGATAACAAACGGAGTACAGATTGACCACCGAGGCAAACACGCAGATCATCGCCGTCATAATCGTCACAGCCAGGTGACGCTGTTTGGTAAACAAAAAGGTGAATAACGCCACGACCAGTGCCAGCGCCGTCCCCACCAAGGTCAGATTGCGCCCAAACCGGTCGCTGCTGTCCATCGAGAGGGACAGCTTCATAAAATCCGATACCTGGTCGGTTTTCCGGTTCACCACCGGGTAAGCCGTGTCATCCACCAAACCTTTGCTCAGTTCGGCTGCGGCTCTGCTGTCCCAGATGATCTGCGATTCGTATTTTTCGCTGTTGGCATTTAATGTCCGAAGATTACGGACTGCGGTTTTCAGCGTCAGTGTCCTCCCCAAAAAAGCAAGTCCCAATATGAGAATTCCCACAGGCAGGTACTGATGAATATTAGGGTTCGAAAGGCCCTTAGGGAAAGCAAGCTGGGTGAAATACTGTATCATACAAAAAGCGTAGGCCACCGTTGGCATGATGTCCCGGTTGGGCTCCAGCTTCAATACGGACCGCACCCCGCTCATCAGTATCGGAAAGCCCAGCACGCCGGAAATTATCCCAATTCCGCCCGCCGTCAGCAAAAACGGCAAAGTGGGGATAAATCCGATTCCCGTGGCGGCGTTTAAGTAAATCATCATCGACAAAATCAAAGAGGCTACCGCCATCAAGAGCAAAAAGGTTCCCCGGACAGTAGATGATGTTTTTTATTTGAGCAGAAGAGCTTCCCAGTCTTTTTGATGCTCAGTCGAGGCTGTTTCCTCAAATTTTCGGAAACATGGAGCAAAATCCAGCCTTCTCTCAAAGTCTGGTTCTTCTTTCTTCTGATTGAAGTGGATTTCCGGAGGCTCCGGCCGCTCTTCCTCCCCAGGGGACTCCGGCGGGGACATTTCCGGCGATTTATGCTCCTGACGGATGCCTTCAATATCGATGGAAAAGTTTCCGCTGTTTTCCAATGGGGAGCCCGCAACAACGGGTTCCGATGCTGGCAAAGTTTCCTCCCGTTTCGGTTCCGGTGCCGGATTTACTGACAGAGGCTTCCTCGGCGCTGCCTGAGGCGCAGTGCCCGGATCTACTTTTTTGGCCGGGGTAAACTCTTTGGTGGGAGGCTCCACAAAAGAGGGGGCCTCTTCTGTTTTTAAAGATTGTTTTTCGGTGACGATATTTTGCAGCAGCGCGTCCACATCGACTGGATCTTCCTCTTCGGGAGCCGAAGAAAGTCCGACTTCCAGCAAAATATCGTCCAATGAGTATTTTTTATCGCCCATTTCGGCAATCACATCCTCCCATACGTTCTAAGCCGCATCAGCGTTCCTTCGGTGCAAGGGCTTTCAGCTTGCTGCGCTGCCTCGCCACTTCGTACATGACGATACCGCCCGCCACCGATGCGTTGAGAGATGTAATTTTCCCTTTCATAGGAAGAGTGACCAAAACATCACATTTTTCCTTGAGCAGCCTGCTGATGCCCCGTCCCTCAGAGCCGACAATCAGGGCGACACCGCCGCTGAAATCGGTTTGGCACCAGGTCTGCCCTTCCATGTCGCAGCCATAGACCCAAAGCCCTTTTTCCTTGAGCTCGTCCACTGTGGCAGCGAGATTGGACACCCGGGCCACCGGAAGATGAGCCGCCGCCCCTGCCGAAGCCTTATATACCGCTGAAGTAACACCGACGTTGCGCCGTTTGGGGATAATGACGCCGTGAGCGCCCGCTGTTTCCGCCGTGCGGATTAAAGCCCCGAGATTATGGGGATCTTCGATTTCATCGGCAATGATGAGGAAAGGTT
Organism: uncultured Eubacteriales bacterium; assembly: GCA_902493155.1. Classification (GTDB taxonomy): domain Bacteria; phylum Bacillota; class Clostridia; order Oscillospirales; family Ruminococcaceae; genus Fumia. Next base: position 5,399 of record CABUOE010000053.1, on the reverse strand, counting down.
CCTCATCGTTTTCCCTGGCCCTGCGGATAATATCGTCGACGCTAAAATACTGCACCGCCGAAAGGGTCAGCAAAACCCCCTGGTGGTTCACACCGCCCGCCATGGCGTCCATTTTCTGGGGAGAGATTTCCTTCACCGGATACCCCAGCTGTTTCGCCTCCGAAATAATTTTTAAAATAGTACCTCCGGCCTGTCCTTTCACGACAAAGACGGCGTCCACCTTGTCTTCGCTGTCCAATGCCTCCAGCACCGCATTCCGCCCGGCGATGACATTGTCATACAGGTTGCCTTCTTCCGCCTGTCTGCGGGAAGAAGGGCGCTTGCTTCTCTCGTTTGTTTTCATCCTCGTTCATCCGCCCATCCGATATTTTATCGTTTCATCGTCTGTCGTCCTGCCCCTTTGGCAGGAAAACAGACTGATTTCAACATAATTTTACACAATAAGTATACCATATTCGAAGGTTGAATACAACGAGTTTTATCGAAAACTATCCGTTCCAAATCAGTATTTTAATTAAAATCCCGGGAATCGCTCTAAAACCAATCGGGCCCTTACAAAAAGATGTAGGCAAGGGCCAGCAGCAGCATAGGATCAGCTTCTTCCCGCATTAACACAAGGAAAAGGAGAATCAGTACGATACGATCCTGATCCAGGTGAAATTGATCGAGTATTCCCTGGATGGAACTCCCCAAAAAAGAAAAAGGGGGAGACGGCTTGGAAGCGGCATGGTGAGGGGAAGGAGCTTCCTGCCGAGGCGAGGAAACGGAGATTGCCGGTGCCCCTCCGACAGACCTACTGTCATGCGGGGGTGGAGACGGCTGCCTCATATTCATATGATTTGGATTACTCATCTGCGGGCTATTGCTTTGATGGAGTCTTTCCTGCGCCCTTCTCTGCATCTCCCTCACCCGCTCTGCGGCATCCCGCTGCATGGCCAAAATTTCCGAGGAGGAATACCCACTGTTAAATTGCGCCATTCTCTCCCTCTTCCTTTCTGATTCAGTTCTCAGCCGCCCAGCAGATTATTGAGCATTCCGCTTTCCCGCAGTATGGGCAGAAGGGAAAGGAGCTTCATAATCCGTACGGCCTCATCCACTTTATGACGCCGCTCTTCTTTGAGCAGGGGCTTTAGTGATTTTAATAGTACAGTGTTGGGATTATCCTGCTTGACCGCCCGCATCAGCTGCTGGAGCTTTATGATATCTGCGGCGGTAAACAAGGGAGATGAATCGTCTTGTTTCCCGCCTTGTCCGCCGCTGGTCAGACCTTTCAGCAGTTCATTCAAATCCGGCATTTTTCCGTTGGAGCCGCTTTCCGACGTCTGAGAAGCGCCCTGACTCAGGCCAATGCTCTCAAGAAGGCCGTCAAGATCAAAGCCCTGTCCTTCCTTCTCCGCCTCTTGAGGCGGAGAAGCATCGGAAGAGCCGATTCCCAACATCTGTGCAAGATCCTGCAGCTGTTTCATACCTTCTTCGCTGCCCAGGATATTTTGAAGGGTAGAAGTCAGGTCATCCATCTTGAAAGCCGTTCCTTTCTCAGGTTAAAACCCAGTGGTTTATTCGTCCAGCGGTCAGGAGGCCGCCGATTACTCCCCAAGGAGTTTTTTCAGCATCTGCTGCGCCTGGGGAGTATTGATAACCTGTTGAGCCAGTTTCGGGTTGTTAAGCAGGGTCTGTAGCTTCTGACTGTCGTTGGGATTCAAGCTGTTCAATACGCTGTCGTATTTTCCGGCCGCCAACTGCTGCTGAAGCGTATTGGGGTCCTTTCCCAGCTTCTTTCCCACCATCTCTAGAAGTCTATTTGTGTTTGGATTTTGTTTCTGGTTGATGGCCCCTGTATTCTTTTGATTCTGATTCATATGTGTCACCATACCCTTCTATCACACTATAAATTGGGCAATGCCTATAGATTTTCACAGCAAGCAGATTCCTTTATTTGACGAAACATTATGGATATATTATACTTATGAGGGAAAACAAACGGTTATGAAACAATCTGAGGCTTTACTGAAAGGAAATACGCCATGCGCATCATCGTTTTGTCCGATACCCATCGCCGATTTCATCATTTTTATGATATTGTGAAAAAGCATCAAAAAGATGCCCAACTGTTTATTCACCTGGGAGACGGTCGCAGAGAAGTGGAAGAGATACTGGATCTGTTTCCGGAACTGAACCTTGTCTGCGTACGGGGTAACTGCGATTTGGGCAGCATGCTCCCCGAAACCCAAGTGGTTGCAGCAGAGAACGTCAAAATTCTTTGTACCCATGGCCACAATCTTTCAGTAAAATATACTTTGGAACCCCTCAAAAAGCTTGCCGAAGAAAACGACTGCCGTATAGCATTATATGGTCATACTCACAAAAGCGATACTCATTATGAGGACGGCATCTATTTTATGAATCCCGGGAGTCCAACTGAACCAAGGGATTACCAGCCGTCCTATGGGATCATCGACATCACACCTCAGGGGATCTTACCATTTATTGTAAAACTGTAATCGGAAAAGGAACCGTTGCAAATAAACCTCTCCATAAAACAACTTTGTGCATTATTTTCTGCATAGGCTATTTCGCAACCTCCCCTTGCCACAGGATGATTTTTTCAGGTGGAAATTTTTCGTATGGCTTTTGTGCCGTGTATCATCATGAACAGAGCCATGCCGGCGATGGAGATTAATATGATAACCCCCGTCCATATGTTCATTTGCTGCTGCCACGGGCTACCGCCGCCAAATGCCGCAAGCAGAGCGGTTTGCAGCGAAAACATCGAGACCATCGCGGCGGTTAGAGCGATAATTTTGCCGGCAGAATAAACCGGGTTTCTCAGCTTGCGGCACTTGGCCAGATTGACAGCCGCAAAACCGAACTGATAAAAAGTATAGCCCGCCGCCCCGTAAATCATATACCCCGGATATTTTACCGTGTACCCTTCCATAATCGTATAAAATGTGAGTATGACGACTGCGGCGGTCAAAAGCAGAAGGAGGCACCCGCAAAGCCGGTATTTTTTCCATGCCAAAAGCGTTTCTTGTCGTTTTCCCCGGATGGAGCGCAGCAGCAGAAAACGTCCGGTACTGAGAATCAGATAATAAAACGCCATTGCGCCGAACCATACCGAGTGAAGACAGATTCCGGCCACCGCTTTGTACACTGAATAAAACAGGTTGATCCCCAGCGACAGGTAAAGGGAGACTTGGGCCTTGAAATCCGGTTCGGTGATGTACCGATGCAGAAAAGGATTGCCGTACAGGAGGGCTTTGCCCTTGTCCGCCAGCGCTGGCAAGCGGAAAATGACGGCGGTCAGGGCATAGGCCGACAGCCCGTAGGCGGCATAAGCCAAGGCCGTTTTTTCCAGCCCTTTGAGGAACACCGCAAGCAAAGACGCCCCGGAAACAGCCATCAGCGGAACCAACACCGGAGTATTCGGATACAACAGCCTTTGCAGAATATATCGACACCGTTTCATGACACTGAAATTCTATTTCAGCCCCTTGCAGATGGGAATCAGGCAAAGGAGCAGGACGATCCCCAAAAGGCCGACAATAATACCGGGAATCAAAAGTTCTCCAAACACCATGGACATGCACATTCCGGTGCCCAGAGTCAGAGCGCCTACAATACCCAGGACAACTGTTCCCACAGTCTTTCCGTTGAGCCTGACAGCGGGCTTTCCTTGGATTTTACGGCGGACAACCAGCATGATTAGCAGGACCAGAATCCCTGCTGCACCCACCACAATACCCTGCCGGAGAGCATTCCACTCGGCAATCATGCACATGCACATTCCCAGGGCGAACAAGATCCCGCCAACAGTTCCCATTATCAGAGCGACAAAATTTTCTTTTTTCATTTGTTTTTCCTCCTCGCACTATCTGCATGTTCCGCTTTGGTCTGCCGGACGCTTTCAAGGATCCGGGCTTTGGCCTGCTCTACCGTTTCGCTGCCTTCAGCCAGAAATGCGTCAATGAATTTGTCCTCTACCTTTTTATAGCCGGAAACAACGGTGCCTTCCAACTTTTGGTAGCCGGATACCACTCCTTTCTCTATTTTTTTGCAACCGCTCACCACGGCATCTTCGATTTTCTGATTGGCTTCTTTTAATGCCGACATTTTTATCCCCCTTTTATCTCAACGCTTGTTGTTTTTTACAAAATATAGTATAATGGATTATAAAGGGCAAAACAATCATCAATATTTGTACATCTGTTGAGATAATGGAGTTTTTATGAACAAACCCAACAACAAACGGAGGAAGGATTCTCAAAAAAGGATTGAAACTGCCTTTATCAGGCTGCTTCAGGACAGGGAACTCAATCAGATCACTGTCACCGAGATATGTAAAGCCGCCCAGGTCAACCGCACCACCTTTTACGCCAACTATTTGGACATCTACAATCTGGCGGACGCCGTGCAAAAACGGCTGGAAGAAGAGGTCATCGGCCTGTATCAGGAGGAACGGGAACGCCAATACAACAGCAACAACTTTTTGAAGCTGTTCTGTCATATTAAGGAAAATCAGATCTTTTACAAGACCTATTTCAAGTTGGGAGTGGACGGCCGGTTTCAGCTCTTCGAATACGACATTCATCAGGCTGCGGCATACTATGAGAATCAGTACATCGAGTACCACATTGAGTTTTTTCGCAACGGATTAAATGCCATTATCAAAAAGTGGCTTCAAAACGACTGCCGGGAAACGCCGGAAGAGATAGCGAAGATCATTTCGGCGGAATACCAGGCAAAGAGATAACAAAAAGAGGCTGTTGTAAATAGCCTCTCCATAAAACAATGCATAAAAGTTGTAGGGGCTGACGTAACCGTCGGCCCCTACATTTGTTTTCATTTGTGCAGTGATCTCTGTTTTGTTCATCAATCTTTTTGGCTTTCCACATTACCGGAGTTTCTGCTGAACTGTCGCTAACATACCATATAACCCTGCATTGTTTCCAAGCTTTGCGTGTTTTACTTCCACGCAGCGGTAACTGGGCATGATATGCTCCTGGAGCAGCCGGTTGACCCGGTCGATGATGTACTGCTCATTCATAATCCCGCCGCCCAACACGATGCAGGAAGGATTGAAGATGTGTACGAGGGTCACCAGGCCTAAAACGATTTCCTCAATCCAATCGTTAATGATCTTTTCCGCTTGCTTGTTGCCGGCATAGAATTCCTTGAAAATAATGCGGCCGCTTCCCCATTCCGGGTTGGCCTCATAGGAATTCCGCACCAGGGCGGTACAGGATGCATACTGCTCGTAGCAGCCTTTCTGCCCGCATCCGCATCTGCGTCCATCTGGATGGACAAGGATATGCCCCATTTCGCCCGCTACGCCCTTGGCGCCGCCGTAAATCTTGCCGTCAATGATAATGGCGCCGCCGATACCGGTTCCATAGGTG